>NZ_PEMX01000015.1:0-126322 GCF_002759075.1 Pseudomonas sp. 382 | reverse complement strand
ACAGAATTTCTTGACGACCATAGAGCATTGGAACCACCTGATCCCATCCCGAACTCAGTAGTGAAACGATGCATCGCCGATGGTAGTGTGGGGTTTCCCCATGTGAGAGTAGGTCATCGTCAAGATTCATTTCGCAAAACCCCTATCTGCGCATGCAGGTAGGGGTTTTGTCTTTCTGGATCATTTCCGGGCGCGCGCCAGGCATTAGTCGTCTCCCACATTTCGAGCTAGGAACACTAGAATAGAGCCGACGTACCTACTCAGAATCTCGAGATGCCCGATCCCGTCCAAACCCAAGCCCTAGAGCAGTTGCCATTGGATCAACTGGTCGCCTGTCACGAGTGCGACCTGCTGATGCGCAAGCCGGTGCTGCAGCATGGCGAAAAAGCCCAATGCCCGCGTTGTGGCTACGAGCTGTACGCCCATAGGCACAATGTGGTCAACCGCAGCCTGGCCTTGGTGTTGACGGCCTTGCTGTTGTTCATACCGGCCAACTTTCTGCCAATCATGCAGTTGCACCTGCTCGGCCAGACTTCGGACGATACCGTCTGGAGTGGTGTGCTGGGCCTTTACAACTCAGAGATGCGCGGCGTTGCCGTGGTGGTGTTCCTTTGTAGCATGGCTATTCCGCTGCTCAAGCTGCTGTGCCAGCTGGCCGTGTTGTTGAGCATTCGCCTGAATGTGGGGCGTGATTACGGGCTGGTGTTCTACCGCTTTTATCACCACCTGCGTGACTGGGGCATGCTTGAGGTCTATTTCATGGGCGTGCTGGTGGCAATCGTCAAACTCGTGGATCTGGCCGAACTGACCATTGGCCTTGGTCTGTTCTGCTTCATCAGTCTGTTGCTGGTCCAGGTCTGGCTCGAAGTGGTGATGTCGCCACACCAGATCTGGAGTGCGTTGTCAGGGGAGGACCTCCATGCGGGCGATTGATGCAGGCATCCTGGTCTGCAATGAATGTCATGAGCTTAACCGTCGGGATGCCGAGAGCGATTCGCAAACCTGTACACGCTGCGGTGCTGTCGTGCACGCGCGGCGCCCCAACAGCATCATCCGTACCTGGGCCCTGCTGATCACTGCCTCGATTCTGTATATCCCGGCCAACTTGTTGCCGATCATGACGGTCAGCACCTTGGGGCAGGGTAGCGGCGACACCATCATGTCTGGCGTCATCACCTTGCTCAAGCACGGCATGTTGCCAATCGCCGCCGTCGTCTTCATTGCCAGCATTCTGGTGCCTACCTTCAAGCTGGTGGGCATCGGTCTGTTGTTGTATTCGGTCCAGCGCCGCCAGCCGCTGTCGGCAAGGCAACGGATCCTCATGTACCGCTTCATCGAATTCATAGGGCGCTGGTCAATGCTGGACATCTTCGTCATTGCCATTCTGGTGGCAGTGGTGAATTTCGGTCGTATCGCCAGTGTCGAAGCCAACCTGGGCGCTGTCGCCTTCGCAACTGTGGTGATCCTCACGATGCTTGCTGCTTTAACTTTCGATCCCCGACTGATCTGGGATAACACGGAGTCGGATGACGACCATGAGTGACATGCCAATGGCTAAAACCCGCCCTGCCTCGAACTGGTCGGCCATCTGGATCCTGCCGCTGATCGCGCTGATGATTGGTGGCTGGCTGGCCTGGCAGGCCTACCGCGATGCTGGCGTTGAGATCGAGGTGCGTTTCGAGACTGGCGAAGGCATCGTCGCCAACAAGACCGAGGTGATCTACAAGGGCATGTCCGTCGGTAAGGTCACGAAACTTGTGCTGGATGCGAAGGGCGAGAACCAGGGGGTAATCGCCACCATCGAAATGAACAAGGCTGCCGAGCCGCACCTGACCAAGGGCACGCGGTTCTGGCTGGTCAAGCCAAGTGTCAGCCTGGCCGGTATCTCGGGCCTGGAAACGCTGGTATCCGGCAACTACATCGCTGTCAGCCCGGGGGAAGGCGAACGGACCAAGCGCTTTACCGCACTGAAGGTCGCGCCACCGCTGTCCGACAGCGAGCCAGGCCTGCACCTGACCCTCAAGGCCGAGCGCCTGGGTTCGCTCAATCGGGACAGCCCGGTGTTCTACAAGCAGATCCAGGTTGGCCGGGTGAAAAGCTACCGCCTGTCTGACGACCAGAGCACGGTCGAGGTCAAGGTCTTCATCGAGCCGGCCTATGCCAGCCTGGTGCGCAAGCACACGCGTTTCTGGAATGCCAGCGGCATCAGTATCGACGCTGATCTGTCGGGCGTGAAAGTGCGCAGTGAGTCGCTGTCGAGCATCGTTGCCGGCGGCATCGCCTTCGCCACGCCGGAATACCGCAAGGACAGCCCGCCGACTGACCCGAGCCTGCCATTCCGCTTGTATGAAGACTTCGACGCGGCCCAGGCGGGTATCCGCGTCAAGGTGAAGCTGAGCGACTATGAAGGCCTCCAGGCCGGACGTACGCCGGTCATGTACAAGGGTATCCAGGTCGGTTCGTTGAAAACCCTGAAGATGGAAGGCAACCTGTCCAGCGCCACTGCCGAGCTGACGCTCGACCCGCTGACTGAGGACTATCTGGTCGAAGGTACGCAGTTCTGGGTGGTCAAGCCGTCCATTTCCCTGGCTGGCATCACCGGCCTGGAAGCGTTGGTCAAAGGTAACTACATCGCCATCCGCCCCGGCGAGAAGGGCGCCAAGCCGCAGCGCGAATTCGAGGCCAGGGCCAAGGCGCCGCCGCTGGACCTGAAGGCCCCAGGCCTGCACCTGGTGCTGTTCGCCGATACCCTGGGTTCGCTCGAGATCGGCAGCCCGGTGATGTATCGCCAAGTCAAGGTGGGCAGCGTGCAGAGCTACCAGTTTGCCCGCAACAGCAACCGTATCCTGATTGGTGTGCACATCGAGAAGGAGTATGAAAACCTGGTCAACGGCTCCTCGCGCTTCTGGAACGTCAGCGGTATCACCCTGACGGGCGGGCTGTCTGGCATCAAGATCAAGAGTGAGTCGTTGCAGACGCTCATGGCAGGTGGTATCGCCTTTGATACGCCAACCCCCAATGTTGCGCTTAAGCGCCGTATTCCGCGCTTCCGTCTGCTGGAGAGCCAGGAGGCGGTAAACCGCACCGGCACCCTGGTGACTATTCGCGTAGATCGGGCCGATGGCCTCAAGCCAGGTACGCCAATTCGCTTCCGTGGCCTGGATGTCGGCAGTGTCGAAAGCGTGGACCTGACCAAGGACTTGCAAGCTGTTGTACTGCGGGCGCGCATCACTGAAGCGGCGGATCGCATTGCCCGGGCAGGCACGCAGTTCTGGGTGGTCAAGCCGGAACTTGGGCTGGTGCGTACCGAGAACCTCGATACCTTGATTGGCGGCCAGTACATCGAAGTGCAGCCAGCGGTGAAGGACAAGGGGCCGCAGCGTGATTTCATGGCGCTGGCCGAGGCGCCTGAAGTTGCAGGGGAGGAAGTCGGCCTGCCGTTGACCTTGAGCGCGCCGCGCCGTGGTTCGATCAAGCCGGGCGTGCCGGTCACCTATCGCGAGGTGGCGGTGGGCAAGGTCACTGGTTTCGAGCTGGGCCAGACTGCGGACCGTGTGTTGATCCACATTCTGATCGAGCCGCGCTACGCCGCCCTGGTGCGCAGTGGTAGCCGGTTCTGGAACAGCAGTGGCTTCGGTTTCGACTGGGGCTTGTTCAAGGGCGCCACGGTGCGTACCGAGTCGCTGCAGACACTCATCGATGGCGGCATTGCCTTTGCCACGCCCGAGGGCGAGCAGATGGGTAACCCGGCCCGGCCGCAGCAGACCTTCGCCTTGTTCGACCAGCCAGAGGACGCCTGGCTGCAGTGGGCGCCGAAGATCCAGATCGCGAAGTAAGCTAGCGCCAGGGGAGCGGGCAAGCCCGCTCCCGCAATGGCTGGACATGGCCTGAATCGCACGCATAAAAAAACCGGCCCTGGGGCCGGTTTTTTCGACTAGAACGTCGCTTAGGCAGCTGCAGCTTCTTTCAGTGCCTTGATGTGGCCATTCAGACGGCCTTTGTGGCGAGCAGCTTTGTTCTTGTGGATGATGCCTTTATCGGCCATACGGTCGATTACAGGCACAGCCAGAACGTAAGCGGCTTGCGCTTTTTCGGCGTCTTTTGCGTCGATGGCTTTAACTACATTCTTGATGTAGGTGCGGACCATGGAACGCAGGCTGGCGTTGTGGCTGCGACGCTTCTCAGCCTGTTTTGCACGTTTCTTGGCGGAAGGTGTGTTGGCCACCGTCGAGCTCCTCGAAAGACTTTAGGTAAATAGCAAACAAAATAGGCCGCGAATCATGCCGATGAGTCGACCGGATGTCAAGGCCACCTGCAGGGTTCCGCCGAGTGGTGCAGCAACAGGCGGGAAATGTTCCTTTCTGCCGTGCTACCTGTAAACTCGGGAATTTTTGGCTCCCCTGCGAAGGCGCGGGAGTATCGCACATTCGGACGCTGTCTGGCAGCGCCCTCTGTCCCTGGCGTGAATCTTTTCGATGAATCTGCTCAAATCCCTCGCTGCAGTCAGCTCCATCACCATGATTTCGCGGGTGCTGGGCTTCGTGCGCGACACCATCCTGGCCCGTGTCTTCGGTGCCGGTATCGCCACCGACGCCTTCTTCATCGCCTTCAAGCTGCCTAACCTGCTAAGGCGGATTTTTGCCGAAGGGGCATTCTCCCAGGCGTTCGTGCCGATTCTGGCCGAATACAAGACCCAACAGGGCGAGGAGGCGACGCGGACCTTCATCGCCTACGTCAGCGGCCTGCTGACCCTGGTGCTGGCGCTGGTCACGGCGGTCGGCATCCTCGCTGCACCCTGGGTGGTCTGGGCTACGGCCCCGGGTTTCGTCGACAGCCCCGAGAAGTACGCGCTGACCACGGACCTGTTGCGGGTGACGTTCCCTTATATATTGCTGATCTCGCTGTCGTCGCTGGCCGGTGCGATCCTCAACACCTGGAACCGCTTTTCCGTTCCGGCGTTCACCCCGACCTTGCTGAACGTGGCGATGATCATCTTTGCCGTGTTGCTCACGCCTTACTTCAACCCGCCGATCATGGCCCTGGCCTGGGGCGTGCTGGCCGGAGGCCTGGCACAGTTGCTGTACCAGCTGCCGGCGCTGAAGAAGATCGGCATGCTCGTGCTGCCGCGCCTCAACCTGCGCGATGCTGGCGTGTGGCGCGTGCTCAAGCAGATGCTGCCGGCGATCCTCGGGGTCTCGGTGAGCCAGATCTCGCTGATCATCAACACGATCTTCGCTTCCTTCCTGGTGGCCGGCTCGGTGTCATGGATGTATTACGCCGACCGCCTCATGGAACTGCCTTCGGGCGTGCTGGGCGTGGCCTTGGGCACCATCCTGCTGCCGACCCTGGCCAAGACCTACGCCAACAAGGACCGCGAGGAGTATTCGCGGATCATGGACTGGGGCCTGCGCCTGTGCTTTCTTCTGGTGCTGCCGTGCACCCTGGCCCTGGCGATCCTGGCCGAACCGCTGACCGTGGCGCTGTTCCAGTATGGCAAGTTCACCGCCACCGACGCGGCCATGACCCAGCGCGCGCTGATCGCCTATTCGGTCGGCCTGTTGGCGATCATTCTGGTCAAGGTACTGGCACCGGGCTTCTATGCGCAGCAGAATATTCGTACGCCGGTGAAGATCGCCATCTTCACCCTGGTCTGCACCCAGCTGTTCAACCTGGCACTCATCGGCCCGCTGCAGCACGCCGGCCTGGCCCTGGCGATCAGCCTGGGCGCCTGCCTGAATGCGGGCCTGCTGTTCTGGAAGCTGCGCAGCCAGCAGTTGTTCCAGCCGCAACCGGGCTGGGCGCTGTTCCTGTTCAAGCTGGTGCTGGCAGTCACCCTCATGGCAGCGGTGTTGCTGCTGGGCATGCATTACCTGCCGGCCTGGGAACAGGGCAACATGCTCGAGCGGTTCCTGCGCCTGGGCGCGCTGATCGCGGCGGGTGTGCTGACCTATTTCGGTTGCCTGTACCTGTGTGGTTTCCGGCCTCGGCATTTTGCCCGCAAGGCCCTGCATTGAGGTAGATGGCGGGTCAGACGTCGGTTTTTCACATTCAACGCCACCCCTTGGCGCTGCTGCCTGTCACCAGCGCCCGGGTGTGGTTATAATCGGCCATTTATGAGCAAGAAGCGCGTTATGCAGCTGGTTCGAGGTCTTCACAACCTGCGCCCCGAGCACCGGGGCTGTGTCGCCACCATTGGCAACTTCGACGGGGTTCACCGCGGCCACCAGGCGATCCTGGCGCGCCTGCGCGAGCGCGGCCAGGCGCTGGGCCTGCCGACTTGCGTGGTGATCTTCGAGCCGCAGCCGCGCGAGTACTTTGCCCCGGACACCGCACCCGCCCGCCTGGCGCGCCTGCGCGACAAGGTCGAGCTGCTGGCCGACGAAGGCATCGACCGGGTGCTGTGCCTGGCGTTCAACCAGCGTCTGAGCCAGCTCAGCGCCGATGCGTTCGTCAAGGCAATCCTGGTCGACGGCCTGGGTGTGCGCCACCTCGAAGTAGGCGACGACTTCCGTTTCGGCTGTGATCGTGCCGGTGATTTCGCCTTCCTGGTCGCTGCCGGCAAGCAGTACGGGTTTACCGTCGAAGCGGCCAACACAGTGATTCAGGACGGCCTCCGGGTCAGCAGCACCGAAGTGCGCAAGGCGCTTTCTGCGGGCAACTTCGAGCTGGCCGAGCACCTGCTGGGCCGACCATACCGTATCAGCGGCCGTGTGCTGCATGGCCAGAAGCTGGCTCGCCAGCTGGGCACGCCAACCGCCAACATCCAGCTCAAACGCCGCCGCGTGCCGCTGTCCGGGGTCTACCTGGCCAGTATCGAAATCGACGGCAAGGCCTGGCCAGGTGTAGGCAACATTGGCGTGCGCCCCACGGTGGCTGGTGACGGCCGCCCGCACCTCGAGATTCATCTACTGGATTATGCCGGCGATCTCTATGGCCGGCGCCTGACGGTGGAATTCCACCACAAGCTGCGCGAAGAGCAGCGATTCGCCTCCCTGGAGGCGCTGAAGTCGGCGATCGATGCGGATATCGCCGCCGCACGTGCACATTGGCACGCTCAACCGCTAACGAAGAGCCTGAAATGACCGACTACAAAGCCACGCTAAACCTTCCGGACACCGCCTTCCCCATGAAGGCCGGCCTGCCTCAGCGCGAACCGCAGATCCTGCAGCGCTGGGACAGCATTGGCCTGTACCAGAAGCTGCGCGAAATTGGCAAGGATCGTCCAAAGTTCGTCCTGCACGACGGCCCGCCCTATGCCAACGGCAAGATTCACATCGGTCATGCGCTGAACAAGATCCTCAAGGACATGATTGTCCGCTCCAAGACCCTGTCCGGCTTCGATGCGCCGTATGTGCCGGGTTGGGACTGCCATGGCCTGCCGATCGAACACAAGGTCGAGGTCACCCACGGCAAGCACCTGACTGCCGACCGTACCCGCGAGCTGTGCCGCGAGTACGCCGCCGAGCAGATCGAAGGGCAAAAGGCCGAGTTCATCCGCCTGGGCGTGCTGGGTGACTGGGACAACCCGTACAAGACCATGAACTTCGTCAACGAGGCCGGTGAAATCCGCGCCCTGGCTGAAATGGTCAAGCAAGGCTTCGTGTTCAAGGGCCTCAAGCCTGTGAACTGGTGCTTCGACTGCGGTTCGGCCCTGGCTGAAGCCGAAGTCGAATACGCCGACAAGAAGTCCCAGACCATCGACGTGGCCTTCCCGGTCGCCGACGAGGCCAAGCTGGCTGCCGCCTTCGGCCTGGCGTCGCTGGCCAAGCCAGCCGCCATCGTGATCTGGACCACCACCCCCTGGACCATCCCGGCCAACCAGGCGCTGAACATCCACCCGGAGTTCAAGTACGCCCTGGTCGACACCGGCGAGCGCCTGCTGGTGCTGGCCGAAGAGCTGGTCGAGTCGTGCCTCAAGCGCTACAACCTGGAAGGCTCGGTGATCGCCACCGCGCAGGGCTCGGCACTGGAACTGATCAACTTCCGCCACCCGTTCTATGACCGCCTGTCGCCAGTCTACCTGGCTGACTACGTCGAGCTGGGTGCCGGCACCGGCGTGGTTCACTCCTCGCCAGCCTACGGTGAAGACGACTTCGTCACTTGCAAGCGCTACGGCATGGTCAACGACGACATCCTCACTCCGGTGCAGAGCAATGGCGTGTACGTCGAATCGCTGCCGTTCTTTGGCGGCCAGTTCATCTGGAAGGCCAACCCGGCTATCGTCGACAAGCTGAGCGAAGTCGGTGCGCTGATGCACACCGAAACCATCAGCCACAGCTACATGCACTGCTGGCGCCACAAGACTCCGCTGATCTACCGCGCCACTGCGCAGTGGTTCGTCGGCATGGACAAGCAGCCGACCACTGGCGAGCCACTGCGCGAGCGTGCACTGAAAGCCATCGAAGACACCAGGTTCGTCCCGGCCTGGGGCCAGGCGCGCCTGCACTCGATGATCGCCAACCGCCCGGACTGGTGCATTTCGCGTCAGCGCAACTGGGGCGTACCGATCCCGTTCTTCCTGCACAAGCAGACCGGCGAGCTGCACCCACGCACCGTCGAGCTGATGGAAGCGGTAGCCAAGCGCGTCGAGCAAGAGGGCATCGAAGCCTGGTTCAAGCTCGATGCCGCCGAACTGCTGGGTGACGAAGCCGGCCAGTACGACAAGATCTCCGATACCCTGGACGTCTGGTTCGACTCCGGTACCACCCACTGGCACGTGCTGCGTGGTTCCCATGACATCGGCCACGCCACCGGCCCGCGCGCCGATCTGTACCTGGAAGGTTCCGACCAGCATCGCGGCTGGTTCCACTCGTCGTTGCTGACCGGTTGCGCCATCGACGGCCACGCGCCGTATCGCGAGCTGCTGACCCACGGTTTCACCGTGGACGAAAGCGGCCGCAAGATGTCCAAGTCGCTGGGCAACACCATCGAACCGGAGAAGGTCAACAACACCCTGGGTGCTGACATCCTGCGCCTGTGGGTTTCGGCGACCGACTACTCGGGCGAGATGGCGGTTTCCGAGCAGATCCTTCAGCGCAGCGCCGATGCCTACCGCCGTATCCGCAACACCGCGCGCTTCTTGCTCTCCAACCTGTCTGGCTTCGACCCGGCCCGTGACCTGCTGAAGCCGGAAGAAATGATCGCCCTGGACCGCTGGGCGGTGGACCGCACCCTGCTGCTGCAGCGCGAGCTGGAAGAGCACTACGGCGAATACCGCTTCTGGAACGTCTATTCGAAGATCCACAACTTCTGCGTACAGGAGCTGGGCGGCTTCTACCTCGACATCATCAAGGACCGCCAATACACCACCGGCGCCAACAGTGTCGCCCGCCGTTCCTGCCAGACCGCGCTGTTCCACATCAGCGAGGCACTGGTGCGCTGGATCGCGCCGATCCTGGCGTTCACCGCCGATGAAATCTGGCAGTACCTGCCGGGCGAGCGCAACGAGTCGGTGATGCTCAATGGCTGGTACCAGGGCCTGAGCGAGCTGCCGGAAGGCACCGAGCTGGACCGCGCTTACTGGGACCGTGTGATGGCTGTCAAGGCCGCGGTCAACAAGGAGCTGGAAAACCAGCGTACCGCCAAGGTCATCGGCGGCAACCTGCAGGCCGAAGTCACCCTGTTCGCCGAGGAAGGCCTGAGCGCCGACCTGAGCAAGCTGGGCGACGAACTGCGCTTCGTGCTGATCACTTCCGCCGCCAGCGTAGTGCCGTTCGCCCAGGCGCCGGCCGAAGCCGTGGCCACCGAAGTCGAAGGCCTCAAGCTGCAGGTGGTCAAGTCCGGTCACGTCAAGTGCGGCCGTTGCTGGCACTTCCGCGCCGACGTCGGCAGCCACCCGGAACACCCGGAAATCTGTGGCCGTTGCGTCGACAACCTGACCGGCTCGGGTGAGGTGCGCCACTATGCCTAACCCTGCAGCAGGGCGCTTCGGGCGCCTTGCATGGCTGTGGCTGAGCTTGCTGGTCCTGGTCCTCGACCAGGCCACAAAGCTGTACTTCAACAACGCCCTGACCATGTACCAGCAGATCGTCGTCATCCCGGACTACTTCAGCTGGACCCTGGCCTACAACACCGGTGCCGCCTTCAGCTTCCTCGCCGATGGCGCTGGCTGGCAGCGCTGGCTGTTCGCCCTGATCGCCGTGGTGGTCAGTGCGGTGCTGGTGGTATGGCTCAAGCGCCTGGGGCGCGGCGAGACCTGGCTGGCGGTGGCGCTGGCATTGGTGCTGGGCGGTGCGATCGGCAACCTGTACGACCGCATCGTGCTCGGCCATGTGGTCGACTTCATCCTGGTGCACTGGCAGAACCGCCATTACTTCCCGGCCTTCAACCTGGCCGACAGCGCCATCACCGTTGGTGCGGTGATGCTGGCGCTGGATATGTTCAAGAGCAAGAAGTCCGAGGATCCGGTCCATGACTGACACCCGTATCGGCCAGAACACCGAAGTCACCCTGCACTTCGCGCTGCACCTGGAAAACGGCGACACCGTCGACAGCACGTTCGATAAGGCGCCGGCCACCTTCAAGGTCGGCGACGGCAACCTGCTGCCGGGCTTCGAGAGCGCCCTGTTCGGCTTCAAGGCCGGCGACAAGCGCACGGTGGTGGTGGCCCCGGAGAACGCCTTCGGCCAGCCCAACCCGCAGAACGTGCAAGTCATGCAGCGGTCCCAGTTCGAGGGCATGGAGTTGTCCGAAGGGCTGCTGATCATCTTCAACGATGCCGCCAACACCGAGCTGCCGGGTGTGGTCAAAGCGTTCGATGACAATCAGGTGACCATCGACTTCAATCACCCACTGGCCGGCAAGACCTTGACCTTCGAGGTGGAGATCCTCGAGGTCAAGGCCCTGTAAGCCTGGAGCCGAGCATGCAAATCAAACTCGCCAACCCGCGCGGCTTCTGCGCGGGGGTCGACCGGGCGATCGAAATCGTCAACCGTGCGCTGGAAGTCTTCGGCCCGCCGATCTATGTGCGTCACGAAGTGGTGCATAACAAGTTCGTGGTAGAAGACCTGCGCAATCGTGGGGCCATCTTCGTTGAAGAGCTGGACCAGGTGCCGGACGACGTCATCGTCATCTTCAGCGCCCACGGCGTGTCCCAGGCCGTCCGCCAGGAAGCCGCCGGCCGTGGCCTGAAGGTGTTCGACGCGACCTGCCCGCTGGTCACCAAGGTGCACATCGAAGTGGCCAAGTACAGCCGCGATGGTCGTGAGTGCATTCTCATCGGCCACGAGGGGCACCCGGAAGTCGAAGGCACCATGGGGCAATACGATGCCAGCAACGGCGGCGCCATCTACCTCGTCGAAGACGAAGACGATGTTGCCCAGCTGCAGGTGAGAGACCCGGACCACCTGGCCTTCGTTACCCAGACCACGCTGTCGATGGACGACACCAGCCGCGTCATCGATGCCCTGCGAGCACGCTTCCTGAACATCGGCGGCCCGCGCAAGGACGACATCTGCTACGCCACGCAAAACCGCCAGGATGCCGTCAAGCAGCTGGCCAGCGAAAGTGATGTGCTGCTGGTGGTTGGCAGCCCCAACAGCTCCAACTCCAACCGCCTGCGCGAGCTGGCCGAGCGTATGGGCACCCCGGCATACCTGATTGATGGCGCTGAGGACATGCAGCGTGCCTGGTTTGAAAAGGCGCAACGGGTGGGCATCACTGCCGGTGCTTCGGCCCCCGAAGTGTTGGTGCAGGGCGTGATCGAACAGCTCAAGGCCTGGGGCGCTACCGGCGCCGAAGAGCTGGATGGGCGGCCGGAGAACATCACGTTCTCCATGCCCAAGGAGCTGCGTGTTCGCTCGCTGATCTGAGTCAGCGGCCTGCGCACAAGGGGTTTGCTACCTCGACTGTGCGCAGGTCGACTCTGCCTTCGCTGGATATCACTACCTGGTACTTGTTGCTCGCCGGGGAACTCTCACACACTTCCAGCGTGGCGCCCAATTGCCCCACTGGCATTCCCAGCGCACTGAATTTCACCTGTCCCTTGGTGTTTTCGATGATCCGCATCGAACGTGGCAGCCGGTGTTCGCGTAGCGTTTGTTGATTGTGCTCCAACTGCACAATCCAGCCTTTGCCCCAATCATTTTCCAACGATCGCACAATCACAGGCTGGCTTTGCAGCAAGGCGTGGCTGCGCGCGCTGCGCAGCGCCTGGGCCAGGTCTCGCGCTGCCGCAGCTCTGTGTAGGTCATTGCTCAGCCTGGCGTAGGCCGGCATGCCGAGTTGCGTCAGCAAGGCGGCCATGGCCAGTGCAAACATTGTTTGAATCAGTGTTACACCACGTTGCCTCACCGTGCATTCCTCCCTGGAAGTGCTTGGCTATAGCTTCACGGTCGTTGGACATGAGGTCCAGTCGAGCAAGTTCAAGGCAATTGCAGGAGAAGTCGCAGGAGGTGAGGGGATGCACAACAAACAGTGGGGAATGACGCTGATCGAGGTGTTGCTCGCGGTTCTTGTGGTGGCCGTTGGCATGTTCGCCGCGGCAGGTTTGCAACTGAAAGCATTGCAGGCTACGGACAGTGCTCGCCGTGATGCGCAGGCGATGCTGGCGCAGTACAGCGAACAAGAGCGAAGCCCCCGATGAGGTGCCGGCAAAGCGGTTTCGGTTTGCTCGAAGTGATGCTGGCCCTGGCGATCGGGCTGATGGTGGTCGTGGCGGCCGGTCAGCTGTTGGTTTCCGCCCACCAGAGCTGGCGCCTGCAGGGGGCAGCGCTGCGCTTGCAGGATGATGCCCGCCTGGCGTTGCTGCGCATGGCTCAGGATATCCGCATGGCCGGAATGTTCGGCTGCTTGCGGCTAGAACCGGCCGATTTTCAGGACCCGGCTGCGCGGCAAGTCTTCAACCAACCCGTGGAAGTCGGCCCAGCCAGCCTTGGCTTGGTCGTCGCGGAACCCTCAGGGCATGCCGGCTTGCCGGACTGGACGATACTCACTGACTGTATCGAGAAGGTGAGCGTACACAGCAAGCGCCCCGAGAACCCATTGAAGCTCATGGCGATCCCGGTCAGTCACCATCGCTACCTGCTGGATGGCAGCACCTTGAAGCTAAAACGTCACAACAGAAATCCACAGCCCATGGTCGATCATGTGCGTGAGTGGCGGATAGAGCGAGTCGAGTCTTCGGAAGGGCAACGTATAGACATGCAACTGACGTTGTATGAGCCGACCTTGATGCTCGAGCAGCGCCATGAACTGAGCGTGGCGCTGCGCAACCCGGTGCCCATGCCATGAACCGCCAACGTGGCATGGTGCTGCTGCTGGCGCTGGTGCTCAGCCTTTTTCTGGGCTTGCTCGCGGCTTCAGCCCTGCGCGATGCGCTGGTCGAAACGCGCCTGACCGGTGCCATGCGCGACGGCCTGCTGGCATTCGCGCAGGCGCAAGCCATGTTGCAGGCCGGCGTTGAACAACTGCAGCAGGCGCAACCATTGTCATGCAAGGGCTGCCCGCCACCACCCCGTCCCCATGACCTGCACGGTCAGTGGCAGCGTGGCAAAGACGGCTATTTCCAGTTGCAGAACCTGGGGACAACAACCCGCGCCGCCCACATGCCAAACGGCGAACGGGTCACCTTGTACCGAGTAACAGCCGTCAGCCAGCAATTGGCAGCCCGTCAGGTGCTGGAAGCCGTCTACGCCATACCGATCGCTCAACCACAGGCCCCGCAGCGGATCCTCTGGCGGCAGAGACTGAGGCAAGACTGACATGCAGCAAGGTATGAGCCTGATCGAGTTGTTGATTGTCCTGGCCGTGACCGGCATTCTGGCAGCCATTGCCTACCCCAGTTACAGCGACCAGCTCAGGCGAGCCGCACGCAGCGAAGTGGTTGGCCTGCTGCATGACGCCGCCTTGCGCCTGGAGGGCCACCGCGTGCGCACCGGGCAGTACGCCGAGGGTGACCCGCAATTGCCCGCTGGCAACCGTCATTACCGCCTGCAGGCCCAGCGCGACAGCGACACCTTCACGCTGACCGCCCGCCGGCTGCCCGATGGCCCGATGGCCGATGATCGCTGTGGCGACTTCCAGCTCGACCAGGCCGGCGTGCAGAGCAATCCGGGTGCAGCGGTTAGCGGTGAACGCTGCTGGGGAAGCTGAAGGTTGAATGGTGCCCAGGCATCGCGGAATTACTTCAGGTGTTGGATCTACAGATGAGCAAGCAAGTAGTGGTGGTCGGCGGCGGGGTGATCGGCCTGCTGACCGCGTTCAACCTGGCGGCGAAGGTAGGCCAGGTGGTGTTGTGTGATCAGGGTGAGGTGGGCCGCGAGTCGTCCTGGGCCGGCGGCGGTATCGTCTCGCCGTTGTACCCCTGGCGCTACAGCCCGGCGGTGACCGCCCTGGCGCATTGGTCGCAGGATTTCTATCCACAGTTGGGCGAACGCCTGTTCGCCAGCACCGGGCTCGACCCCGAGGTGCACACCACCGGGCTGTACTGGCTCGACCTGGACGACGAAGCCGAGGCGCTGGCATGGGCCGAGCGCGAACGGCGGCCACTTAGTGCTGTGGATATTTCCGCTGCCTATGATGCGGTGCCGGTGCTTGGCCCGGGCTTCAAGCACGCCATCTTCATGGCCGGTGTGGCCAACGTGCGCAATCCTCGTTTGGTGAAGTCGCTCAAGGCGGCATTACTGGCACTGCCTAACGTGACCCTGCGCGAGCACTGTCAGGTCAGCGGCTTCGTTCATGAGAACGGACGCGTGACTGGCGTACAGACCGCTGACGGTGTGCTCAGGGCAGATGAAGTGGTGCTTAGCGCAGGCGCCTGGAGCGGTGATCTTTTGGGCACGTTGGGGCTCCAGCTGCCGGTCGAGCCGGTGAAGGGCCAGATGATCCTGTTCAAGTGCGCCGAAGACTTCCTGCCGAGCATGGTGCTGGCCAAAGGGCGCTATGCGATCCCGCGTCGTGATGGGCACATCCTGGTGGGCAGTACGCTGGAACATGCCGGATACGACAAGACACCGACCGAGGACGCGCTGGCCAGCCTCAAGGCTTCAGCTATCGAGTTGCTGCCAGCGCTCAAGGATGCCACGGTGGTGGGGCATTGGGCTGGACTACGGCCGGGGTCGCCGGAAGGCATTCCCTACATCGGCCCGGTGCCGGGGCATGACGGTCTGTGGCTGAACTGCGGGCATTACCGCAACGGGTTGGTGCTGGCGCCGGCTTCGTGTCAGTTGTTCACCGACCTGTTGACCGGGGCCGAGCCGATCATCGATCCGGCGCCGTATGCGCCAGAGGGGCGTTTGGGCTGAGATTGCCGGGCCCGCTTTGCGGGCCTTGTGCCGCGATAGGGCTGCAAAGCAGCCCCAATTTCACCAAGCTAACAGATCACCGCGATTGACCAGGCCCCTGCTGCAAGTGCGCCTGGCTGCAATACCAGTCATTCCCCTGCTGCAGCGCCCGATCGTCGGGCAGGTGCACGCCGCAGTGGGCGCAGCGCACCATCTTCAATGGTGCATCGAGCTTGGGCTCGGAGTGCGACTGCTGGCTGACTTTGAACTTGCGCCACAGCCAGAACGCGGCGGCGATCAGGGCGATCCAGAAGAGTAGGCGAACCATGGTGTCCAGCTTGTTGGTTGGAGAAGCCGACAGTCTAGGACGCGGGCATAAAAAAAGGGAGGCCTCGAGCCTCCCTTTCTCATGTCACGTGGATCAGTCGAACAGACCAAAGGTCATGTAGCTGAACCACGAGCGGTCTTTTTCAGCTTCCTTCGGACCTGCTGGCACGATCGGGTCGCCGTTCTCGTCCTTTGGCAGCAGTTCTTGCGGCATCTCGTCGCGCGCGTCCTGGAACTGCTTGACCACGTCCTGGTTGGCGCGGGTTTCACCCGGCGGCAGCGGGGTGTCGGTCTCGATCAGGCCCAGGGTGGCCTTGGACAGCCAGCCGCGGCCGTCAGACTCGGTCTGCTTGGGCTGGAACTGGCCATCGACCAGGCTCGGATGGTCGGGGTAGTTGAGCTTGAGGGTTTCCAGGCTGGTGGCAGCCAGGTCGTCCAGGTGCATCTTCTGGTACGACTCGACCATGATCGCCAGGCCGTCGCCGACCGATGGCGTTTCCTGGAAGTTCTCGACCACGTAGCGGCCACGGTTGGCGGCGGCCACGTAAGCCTGGCGGCCCAGGTAGTAGTCGGCCACGTGGATTTCGTAGGAAGCCAGCAGGTTGCGCAGGTAGATCATGCGCTGCTTGGCGTCCGGCGAGTAGCGGCTGTTGGGGAAGCGGCTGGTCAACTGGGCGAACTCGTTGTACGAGTCGCGGGCGGCACCCGGGTCACGCTTGGTCATGTCCAGAGGCAGGAAGCGCGCCAGCAGGCCGCGGTCCTGGTCGAACGAGGTCAGGCCCTTGAGGTAGTAGGCGTAGTCGACGTTCGGGTGCTGCGGGTGCAGGCGGATGAAGCGCTCGGCGGCCGATTTGGCAGCCTCAGGCTCGGAGTTCTTGTAGTTGGCGTAGATCAGCTCGAGCTGCGCCTGGTCGGCGTAGCGGCCGAACGGATAGCGCGACTCCAACGCCTTGAGCTTGTTCACGGCGCTGGTATAGCTGGAGTTGTCCAGGTCAGCCTGAGCCTGTTGATAGAGCTCGGCCTCACTGAGGTTCTCGTCAATGACTTCCTTATTGGAGGAACAGGCCGCGGTGAGCCCGAGGATGGCGATCAGCAGCAGGTGTTTCACTTGCATGGCGGCTTGCGTCCCTTTGACGGCCGCTGTCTTGGGCGGTGCCGTCCTGTTATGATGAGCGCCCCGGCCAACCCCGGGACAAAAGAAGCCGTATTTAACCACAAGCTCGCAGCCGAAACCAAAGGCTGTGCGCCCGCCGAATCGAGCATGTCCGAGATCATTCAACTTAGCGCAGAGGTCCCGTCCGAACTGGGCGGCCAACGCCTCGACCAGGTCGCCGCCCAATTGTTCGCCGAGTATTCGCGTTCGCGGCTTACTTCGTGGATCAAAGAAGGCCGCCTGACGGTCGATGGCGCCGTCGTGCGCCCTCGGGACCCGGTCCACGGTGGTTCGCAACTTATCCTGGAGGCCGAGCAAGAGGCCCAGGGTGAGTGGATCGCAGAAGATATCGAACTCGATATCGTCTACGAAGACGACCATATCATGGTGATCAACAAGCCTGCCGGGCTGGTCGTGCACCCGGCTGCCGGGCATGCCAGTGGTACCTTGCTCAACGCGCTGCTGCACCATGTGCCGGACATCGTCAACGTGCCGCGC
The DNA here is from genome assembly GCF_002759075.1 of Pseudomonas sp. 382. Taxonomy (NCBI): domain Bacteria; kingdom Pseudomonadati; phylum Pseudomonadota; class Gammaproteobacteria; order Pseudomonadales; family Pseudomonadaceae; genus Pseudomonas; species Pseudomonas sp. 382. Next base: position 109,123 of record NZ_PEMX01000015.1, on the reverse strand, counting down.
GCCGGTATCGTTCACCGCCTGGATAAAGACACCACGGGTCTGATGGTGGTAGCCAAGACTTTGCAGGCGCAGACCAAGCTGGTCGAACAGATGCAAGCGCGTAAAGTCAGCCGCATCTACGAGTGCATCGTGATTGGTGTAGTGACCGCTGGCGGCAAGATCGATGCGCCCATCGGTCGCCACGGCGGCATGCGCCAGCGCATGGCGGTAACCGACGGCGGCAAGCCGGCGGTCAGCCACTATCGTGTGCTCAAGCGCTTCCGCTCGCACACCCACGTGCGCGTGAAGCTGGAAACCGGCCGTACCCACCAGATTCGCGTGCACATGGCCCATGTCGGTTTTCCGCTGGTCGGTGACCAGACCTACGGCGGGCGCTTCCGCATTCCGCCAGCTGCCAGCCCAACCATGGTCGAGGCGGTGAAGACCTTCCCGCGTCAGGCCCTGCATGCGCGTTTCCTCGCGCTGGCCCACCCGATTACCGGTGAAATCATGAAGTGGGAGTCGCCGCTGCCAGACGACTTCGTCTGGTTGCTGTCGCTGCTCAACCAGGACCGCGAGAGCTTTATCGGATGAGCGGCCTGACGCAGTCGCTGTTGTTTCCCGACTGGCCAGCCCCGGCCTCGGTTCGTGCCTGCGTCACTACCCGCGAGGGCGGCATCAGCCTGCCGCCCTACGAATCCTTCAATCTCGGCGATCACGTGGGCGATGACCCGGTCGCGGTTGCCGAGAACCGTCGTCGCCTGAGTGACACTTTCGCTATCCAGCCAGCGTGGCTCAAGCAGGTGCATGGCCAAGGGGTGGCGGATGCCGATCCGGCCGTGGTGGCCGAAGCGGATGCCAGCTGGACTGACCAGCCAGGTATCGCCTGCACCGTGATGACGGCCGATTGCCTGCCGGCGCTGTTCTGTGATCGCGCCGGTACTCGCGTGGCGGCAGCCCATGCTGGCTGGCGCGGGTTGGCGGGCGGCGTGCTTGAGGCGACCCTCGATCGCCTGGCCGTGGCACCTGAAGAGGTGCTGGTGTGGCTTGGGCCGGCCATCGGCCCCAAGGCTTTCGAAGTGGGGCTGGAGGTGCGTGATGCATTTACCGCCGTGCATCCAGAAGCGGCCAGAGCCTTCGTCGATGGCGAACGGCCGGGCAAGTTGCTGGCCGACATCTATGAGCTGGCGCGCATTCGCCTGGCGGCGCGTGGGGTGACGGCTGTTTATGGCGGTGGCTACTGCACGGTCAGTGATGGGCGCTTCTTCTCCTACCGACGTACCCCGCAGGGCGGGCGCTTCGCCTCGCTGGTCTGGCTGGCTCCGCGCTAGCCTGTACTGGCCTCTTTGCGGGCAAGCCCGTTCCCACAGGGAACTCACCGGCCTTGAAAGCGGTGCTTTACTGGTGGGTGGGCGTGCCCGCGAATGCCCCAGCGCTAATCCATCAGTTTGACGCCGGTCAACCCCGCTAAGCTTGAATCCTCCAGAATCACCCTTATCTATTAAGGCATCTCAGGCAGGTTTCTTCATAAACAGGCGCTGTCCATCGCTCCGACCTGCCCTTTAAAGGAAGGTACCCCATGCGAATAGACCGTTTGACCAGCAAGCTCCAGCTTGCAATATCCGATGCCCAGTCCCTGGCCGTTGGCATGGACCACCCTGCCATCGAGCCCGTGCACCTGTTGCAGGCGCTGCTCGAGCAGCAGGGGGGCTCGATCAAGCCGCTGCTGATGCAGGTCGGCTTCGACATCAACCACCTGCGCCAGGCATTGGTGAAAGAACTCGACCAGTTGCCGAAAATCCAGAATCCTACTGGCGATGTGAACATGTCGCAGGACCTGGCGCGCCTGCTCAACCAGGCTGATCGCCTGGCCCAGCAGAAGGGCGACCAGTTCATTTCCAGCGAACTGGTACTGCTCGCCGCCATGGACGAGAACAGCAAGCTCGGCAAGCTGCTGCTCAGCCAAGGCGTGAGCAAGAAGGCTCTGGAAAACGCCATCAACAACCTTCGCGGCGGTGCGGCGGTGAATGACGCCAACGCCGAGGAGTCACGCCAGGCGCTGGACAAGTACACCGTCGACCTGACCAAGCGCGCCGAAGAAGGCAAGCTTGACCCGGTAATTGGCCGTGACGATGAAATCCGCCGCACCGTGCAGGTGCTGCAGCGGCGAACCAAGAACAACCCGGTGCTGATCGGTGAGCCTGGCGTGGGCAAGACCGCCATCGCCGAAGGCCTGGCCCAGCGCATCATCAATGGTGAAGTGCCCGATGGCCTGAAAGGCAAGCGCCTGCTGGCGCTGGACATGGGCGCGCTGATCGCCGGTGCCAAATACCGTGGTGAGTTCGAAGAGCGCCTCAAAGGCCTGCTCAACGAGCTGTCCAAGCAGGAAGGCCAGATCATCCTGTTCATCGACGAACTGCACACCATGGTCGGCGCCGGTAAAGGCGAGGGCGCCATGGACGCTGGCAACATGCTCAAGCCGGCCCTGGCCCGTGGCGAACTGCACTGCGTTGGCGCCACCACGCTCAACGAATATCGCCAGTTCATCGAGAAGGACGCGGCGCTGGAGCGGCGTTTCCAGAAGGTGCTGGTGGAAGAGCCGAGCGAGGAAGATACCATCGCCATCCTGCGTGGCCTGAAAGAGCGTTATGAAGTGCACCACAAGGTGGCCATCACCGATGGCGCGATCATCGCTGCGGCCAAGCTCAGCCACCGCTACATCACCGACCGCCAGCTGCCAGACAAGGCAATCGACCTGATCGACGAAGCGGCCAGCCGCATCCGTATGGAAATCGACTCCAAGCCGGAAGTGCTCGACCGCCTCGACCGTCGCCTGATCCAGCTGAAGGTGGAGTCCCAGGCGCTGAAGAAGGAAGAAGACGAGGCGGCCAAGAAGCGCCTTGAGAAGCTGACCGAGGAAATCGAGCGGCTGGAGCGGGAGTATTCCGACCTGGAGGAGATCTGGGCGTCGGAGAAAGCCGAGGTTCAGGGCTCGGCGCAGATCCAGCAAAAGATCGAGCAGGCCCGTCAGGAACTGGAAACCGCCCGTCGTAAAGGCGACCTGAGCCGCATGGCCGAGCTGCAATACGGGGTGATCCCCGACCTGGAGCGCAGCCTGCAGATGGTCGACCAGCACGGCAAGACCGAGAACCAGTTGCTGCGCAACAAGGTCACCGAGGAAGAAATTGCCGAAGTGGTGTCCAAGTGGACCGGCATCCCGGTGGCGAAGATGCTCGAAGGCGAGCGCGAGAAGCTGCTGAAGATGGAAGAGCTGCTGCACCAGCGGGTGATCGGCCAGGGCGAGGCGGTGACCGCGGTTGCCAACGCCGTGCGCCGTTCCCGTGCCGGGCTGTCCGACCCGAACCGACCCAGTGGGTCGTTCATGTTCCTCGGCCCGACCGGTGTGGGCAAGACCGAACTGTGCAAGGCGCTGGCCGAGTTCCTGTTCGACACCGAAGAGGCCATGGTGCGCATCGACATGTCCGAGTTCATGGAGAAACACTCCGTGGCTCGCCTGATCGGCGCTCCGCCAGGCTATGTCGGTTATGAAGAGGGCGGTTACCTGACTGAGGCCGTGCGCCGCAAGCCGTATTCGGTGGTGCTGCTGGATGAGGTGGAAAAGGCGCACCCGGATGTGTTCAACGTGTTGCTGCAAGTGCTGGAAGACGGCCGCCTGACTGACAGCCATGGCCGCACGGTGGACTTCCGCAACACGGTGATCGTGATGACCTCCAACCTGGGCTCGGCACAGATTCAGGAGTTGGTGGGGGACCGTGAGGCGCAGCGTGCGGCGGTGATGGACGCGGTGGGTTCGCACTTCCGTCCGGAGTTCATCAACCGGATCGACGAAGTGGTGGTGTTCGAGCCACTGGGCCGCGAGCAGATCGCCGGTATCACCGAGATCCAGCTTGGCCGCCTGCGCAGCCGACTGCTCGAACGCGAGCTGTCGCTGAGCCTGAGCCCGGAGGCCCTGGACAAGCTGATCGCCGTGGGTTACGACCCAGTGTATGGCGCACGGCCGCTGAAGCGGGCAATCCAGCGCTGGATCGAAAACCCGTTGGCGCAGTTGATCCTGGCTGGCAAGTTCCTCCCGGGTACGGCGATTACCGCGAAGGTGGAAGGCGACGAAATCGTCTTTGCCTGATTGCTGTCTTGCACAAGCCCCGCTTCGGCGGGGCTTTTTTTGCCCATTTACCTGTGCCGGCCTCTTCGCGGGCTTGCCTGCACACACAGGTATTGCACAGGTCTCAGGGCTTGTGGTGACCCTGTGGAAGCGGGCGAGCCCGCGAAGGGGCCGACTCAGGCCCAGCAAATCCGGGGGTTTTCCAGTTTTCGGGGTAACCTGCTGAAATTTTTGAAATTTCTGCTTGCATCAAGAATCGAGTGCCCCTAATATACGCCGCGTTGTCAGGCACTAAGCGAATCACCAGCAACATCGGTGACCGCAAAACAACTTACAAATCAGTAAGTTGAATGAAAAAAAGTGGTTGACAAGCAAAACGAAGAATGTAGAATAGCCGACCTCAGCAGCGACAACGCGAAAGCGAAGTAGCTAAAGGGTTCGAAGCTAACACAGACTTCGAAGCTGTAAAGATGTACCGAAGTTCAGTTCCGCGATAGCTCAGTCGGTAGAGCAAATGACTGTTAATCATTGGGTCCCTGGTTCGAGTCCAGGTCGCGGAGCCAATCTCGGGGTGTAGCGCAGTCCGGTAGCGCGCCTGCTTTGGGAGCAGGATGTCAGGAGTTCGAATCCCCTCACCCCGACCATTTTCCGGGTCGTTAGCTCAGTTGGTAGAGCAGTTGGCTTTTAACCAATTGGTCGTAGGTTCGAATCCTACACGACCCACCATGTAAAAATGGGCATCTCGATTGAGGTGCCCTTTTTTTTAGCAAGACCTCGGGGTGTAGCGCAGTCCGGTAGCGCGCCTGCTTTGGGAGCAGGATGTCAGGAGTTCGAATCCCCTCACCCCGACCATTTTTGGGTCGTTAGCTCAGTTGGTAGAGCAGTTGGCTTTTAACCAATTGGTCGTAGGTTCGAATCCTACACGACCCACCATGCAAAAAGGGCATCTCGAATGAGATGCCCTTTTTCTTTGCCTCGAATTTATCCTGCCAGATCCTTGGGCCTGCTTCGCAGGCCTTTCGCGACACAAGGCCGCTCCTACAAGGGAACGCGGTTTTCTGTAGGAGCGGCCTTGTGTCGCGAAAGGGGCGCAAAGCGCCCCCAGCAATCTCAGTGCAGCTTCAATCGCGGCTCCGTGCCACGGCCAATCTTGCTGCCCAGCATCATCAACGCCGTGCGGAAGAACCCGTACAACGCCATCTGGTGCATGCGGTACAGCGACACGTAGAACATCCGCGCCAGCCAGCCCTCCAGCTTCACGCTGCCCATCAGGTTACCCATCAGGTTGCCCACCGCCGAGAAGCGCGACAGTGACACCAGCGAACCGTAGTCCTTGTATGCGTAGGTTGGCAGCACCTTGTTCTCCAGCCGCGCCTTCAGGCTCTGCGCCAGCATCGAAGCCTGCTGATGCGCGGCCTGGGCCCGTGGTGGCACGTTGCGGTCGCTGCCCGGTTGCGGGCACGCGGCACAGTCACCGAAGGCGAAGATGTTGTCATCGCGGGTGGTCTGCAGGGTCGGGCGCACTACCAGCTGATTGATGCGGTTGGTTTCCAGGCCATCGATGTCCTTGAGGAAACCCGGCGCACGGATACCTGCTGCCCACACCTTGAGGCTGGCCTGGATGACTTCACCGTCTTTGGTCTTCAGGCCATCTTCGGTCACTTCACTGACCGCCGCGTTAGTCATCACTTTCACCCCGAGTTTCTCCAGGGTCTTGTGCACCGGCACGCTGATACGCTCCGGCAGTGCAGGCAGCACGCGCGGGCCGGCCTCGATCAGGGTGATGTGCATGTCCTTGGGCTGAATGCGGTCCAGACCATAGGCCGCCAGTTCGTGGGCCGCGTGGTGCAGCTCTGCGGCCAGTTCCACACCGGTGGCACCAGCGCCGACGATGGCCACGCTGATCTGCTCGCTGGCCACGTCACCGGCATGGGCACGCAGGTAGTGGTTCAGCAGCTGCTGATGGAAGCGCTCGGCCTGCTTGCGGGTGTCGAGGAACAGGCAGTGCTGCGCCGCGCCCAGGGTGCCGAAGTCATTGGTATTCGAACCCACGGCGATGACCAAGGTGTCGTAGCCCAGGATGCGCGCAGGCAGCAACTCGCGGCCCTCGTCATCGAGGGTGGCGGCGAGTTGAATCTGCTTGCCTTCCCGGTCCAGGCCACTCATCCGGCCCAGCTGGAAGTTGAAGTGGTTCCACTTGGCCTGGGCCACGTAGTTCAGTTCATCTTCCGAGGAGTTCAGCGAGCCGGCGGCCACTTCGTGCAGCAGGGGTTTCCAGATGTGCGTAAGGTTGGCGTCGACCAGGGTGATCTCGGCCTGTTTGCGCTTGCCCAGGCTTTTACCCAGGCGGGTCGCCAGTTCCAGGCCGCCGGCGCCGCCGCCGACAATCACGATGCGATGAGTCATGGAAATATCTCATAAGGTTTACGGAATTCATGGCCACAAGGGCCGGCCGCAGACTGCGTGAGGGGAGGGCGAGCGCAAGGCAGCTCATAGCACCAGTCCACTCAGCAGGCGGCTGACAAGACCCAACCCGATGGTCACGGCCAATACCAGCACAAGGAGCAGCCAGGGCCGGAAAGGCCGGCGCTCGACTTGATGCTGGGGGGCTTGCAGATACTCATCGACACGACGCTGATCTTCCGGGTTCAGGCGGCTGGTCATGGTGGGCCTCGTCAGATAGACGTTTGTGACTGCACGAACGCCACAGCGTTCATGCAAGCGCGTCAAACAAATGATAATGCTTTCTATCCCTGGCGCCGAGTTTACGCCATCGCAAAGACTCTCGGCAGTGGATCAAAGACTGATGCCCACGTCGAAGACGATGCTGCGCCCCAGGTTGCCACGCAGAAAGTCCGGCGCGTCGGGGTGGGCGAACAGCACGCGGGCGAATGTCGGCCCGACCAGCGACAGCGAGCGCCAGCCCTGGCGCAAGTATTCGGTGGGCGGTGGGAAATGGGTATTGAGGTCGAGCACTTCGCGCTTGAGGCTGGCAAAGGCAATGATGTCCAGCTCGCTCAAGTCCAGCCCGCGCTCACGGTAGTTGTGCGCTTTCTTGCGCAGGGTCGGCGCCAGGCGCCCGAGCAGCTCGGCGGCGGCGATGCGCCGGGGGCGGGCTTCGCGGCGCACCAGCTGGGCCAGGGAAAAGGCACTGCGCCGGCGTTGCAGCTCCTCTCGCCACTCGTCGTTGAGGCGGCGGCCTTCGTCGAGCACGAAGAACACCTCGAATGCCGCATCGCGGAACAGCACATCCGGTGGCTCCTGGCCGGCCGGGGTGAAGTCCTCGCTGCGGTAGGGGATGTTCAGCCCTTGCAACAGGCGCTGGCACACCCACCGCTCCCGCTCCCACTTGCGGGCGTTGGAGAGAAAGGCATTGGCTTGTTCGGCCTGGATGGTAAGCAGGCGCAGGTAATCTGAGTCATCCATGGGAACAAGCTTAGCCGCTAATCGATGACGGTAAGATGCTGTTTGTGCGTAGGAAACGGGGCAGGGTGTAGACTCAACTTGTCCACATGGCCGAAAGGGATATGTTCCAGGTGATCAGCGCGCAGGTTTTATCCACAACCAGCCTTGCCGTGGCTTGGCTTGGTTACGTGCCCTTGCTGATCTGGGCTGCCAGCCGTACACGCTGGGTGGAACTGGTGACCGACCGGCGCCGTCAGCACCTTTTGTTTGGCACGGTGTTCTGCCTGTTCGCGCTGTGGCTGGTCCGGCGCGATTTCGACACGGGTGTGTCTTACCACTTCATCGGCATGACGGCGGTGACCTTGCTGCTGGACTGGCCGCTGGCCGTTCTGGGCGGTTTCCTCGCTCAGTTGGGGTTGCTGGCGCTGGGGCGGCAAGACTTTGCGGCGCTTGGGGTCAACGGTTTGCTGCTGGTGGGCTTGCCGGTGCTGATCACCGAAGTGTGCGCGATCCTGGTGGAGCGGGCGCAGCCGCGAAACCTGTTCGTTTACATCTTCTGTTCGGGGTTCTTTCCCGCTGCGCTGACGGTGCTGGTTTGCGTGCCGGTGGCGTTGGGCGTGTTATGGCTGGATGGTCGCTTTGCGATGCCGGAGTGGCTCAGCGATTTTATCGGCTACCTGTGGCTGATGATGTTCCCTGAGGCGTTCATCAACGGCATGGTGATCAGTGCGCTGGTGGTGTTCTGCCCGGAATGGCTGGAGACATTCAACCGCACCCGGTATCTGCAGGCGCCGTGGAAAGATGATGAGCGCTGATTTATGTATTGGCTGTACTGGCCTCTTCGCGGGTAAACCCGCTCCCACAGGGGGTATCACGGCTTGCAGATCTGTGACGGACCTGTAGGAGTGGGTTCACCCGCGAAGAGGCCGGCACAGGCAGCCTAGGTTTCAGTTTAATGCCGCGGCTCCAGCTCCCCCGAAAACAGCTCATCCTCTGCATCCGGCGCTACCGGAATCTTGTGCTCCTCGGCCGCCCAGGCGCCCAGATCGATCAGCTTGCAGCGGTCGGAACAGAACGGCCGATATGCATTCTTCTCGTTCCATTCCACAGGTGCGCCACAGGTCGGGCAATCGACGGTCAATGGCTGGCTCATGGCTGGCCTCCTCGTAAAGTCAGGTAAAAATGGTGCAGGCGGTCAATCTGCTCGTGCAGTGCGGCGAGATTGCCATCATTGACCACCACATCGTCGGCATGGCCCAGGCGCTCCTCACGGGCCAGCTGGGCCTTGAGAATGGCCTGTACCTGCTCAGGGCTGGTGTTGTCACGCGCCAGGGTGCGCGCCACCTGCAGCTCCTGCGGCACATCGATCACCAGCACGCGCTGGACCTTCTGGTGCTGGCCCGACTCGATCAGCAACGGCGACACGTACACCGCATAGGGCGACTCGGCCTTCGCCAGGTAACTGAAGATCTCCTGGCCGATCAGCGGGTGCAGCAGTTGTTCCAGCCACTTGCGCTGGGCCGGGTCGGCGAAGATCAGCTGGCGCAACGCTGCGCGGTCCAGCTGGCCATCGTCCAGCAGCACACCGGTGCCGAAGCGCTCGACGATGCTGGCCAGTGCCGGGCGACCGGGTTCGACCACCCAGCGCGCCGCCTGGTCGGCGTCGACCAGGTGCACGCCAAGTTCGACGAAGCGCTCGGCGGCGGCACTCTTGCCGCTGCCGATGCCGCCGGTCAGCCCGAGAATCCAGGGGGTGAAGGCCTTGGTGGTCATCACATTCCAAACAGTTGCAGGTAGAAGGCGTACATTTCATCACCCCAGAGCACAGCAATCCACCCCGCAATGGCCAGATAAGGGCCAAATGGTATGGCCGTGCCGACGGATTGTCTGCGCACGCGTAGCAGGCACAGGCCCGCCACCACGCCGATTACCGATGACAGCAGCAAGGTCAACGGCAATACCTGCCAGCCGCCCCAGGCACCGATCAGCGCCAGCAGCTTGAAGTCGCCATAGCCCATGCCTTCCTTGCCGGTGATCAGCTTGAACACCCAGTAGACAAGCCACAGGCTCAGGTACCCGGCCACCGCGCCCCACACTGCAGCCGGCAACGGCACCACGGTATCGAAGGCATTGACGATCAAGCCCAGCCACAGCGTCGGCAGCACGATGACATCGGGCAGAATCTGCTGGTCATGGTCGATCAGGCTCAGTGCCAGCAGGCTCCAGGTCAACGGCAGCAGGGTCAGCGCCTGGACACCAGCGCCGGAGTGCCAGGCCACCACCACCGATAACAGCGCACACGCCAACTCGACCAATGGATAACGCGCACCGATCGGCTGCTTGCAGGCCGAGCAGCGTCCGCGCAATGCCAGGTAGCTCAGAACGGGAATGTTCTCCCAGGCGCGGATCGCGTGGTGGCAATGCGGGCAGTGGGAGGCGGGGAGGGACAGAATGAAGCGCTCGTGCTCGGTGGTCGGCAGGCCCAGCACTTCCTGTGCCTCGCGCTGCCACTGGCGCTCGAGCATGATTGGCAGGCGATGCACCACCACGTTGAGGAAGCTGCCCACCAGCAGGCCGAGCACAGCCGCCAGGGTGATGAAGTAGGCCGGCTGCTCGGCCAGCAAAGTCCATGAAGTCATGTTCAGATCAAGCTACCCAACTGGAAGATCGGCAGGTACATCGCCACCACCAGGCCACCGACCAGCAAGCCCAGGATCAGCACGATGGCCGGCTCCAGCAGGCTGGTCAACTGGTCCAGCGTCTGGCTGACCTGTTCCTCGTAATGGCTGGCGGACTTATCCAGCATCTGGTCCAGCGTGCCGCTGGATTCACCGATGGCGGTGAGTTGTACCAACAATGGTGGAAACAGCGGTTCATTACCCATTGCCTGATTCAGCGCCTGCCCGTTGGCCATGCCCTGGCGCAAGCGCTGCACCGCCTGCTCGTGCAGGTCATCGCCAGAGGCCTTGGCCACGGTGACCAGCGCATCCAGCAACGGCACCCCCGCAGCATAGGATGTGGCCAGGGTGCGAGCGAAGCGCGCCAGGGCCGCCTGGCTCAACAGCTTGCCGAACACAGGCAGGCGCAAAGCCTGTGCAGTTATCCACAAGCGGGCTGGCGCATGCTTCTGATACAGCCGGGTCACGGCGAAGCCCAGGCCAAGAGCGGTTATCAACAGCAGCGGCGCATAGCGCCCCAGCCCTGTGGACAAGACGATCACCCACTGCGTGAACGCCGGCAGCGCGGTATCGAAACCGGCAAACAGGCTCTCGAAACGAGGAATCACCTCCAGCAACAGCACCGCCGAAACCCCCAGCCCGGTCAGCAACAGCAGCAACGGATAGAGCATCGCCTTGCGAACTCGCTTACGCAGCACCTGGCGCTGCTCCAGCATCCCCGCCAGTTGTTCCAGCTGCCGATCAAGCGTACCGGACTGCTCGCCCACACGAATCAGGTTGCAGTACAACTCATCGAACCATGCCGGATGGCGCTGCAGCGCATCCGCCAGCCCCAGGCCCGAGGCCACATCCCGTTTCATTTTATCCAGTAACACTGCCTGCCCCGCACTGCAGCCGCTGCGCCCCATCACCTCGAAGGCCTGCAACAGTGGAACCCCAGCCTTGAGCAAGGTCGCCAGCTGCCGACTGAACCCCGCCGGGTCGGTCTTTTCGCGCGCCTTCGGCAAACGCCATTCCAACCCGCCAGCCTGCCGCAGGCTGACCACGCGGATGCCCTGGCGCTGCAAGCCGGCCCGCGCATAGGCCGGGCTGAGCCCGCTGACCTGGCCGCTGACCGCGGCGCCATTGGCATCCGTGCCGCGCCAGGTGTAGAGGTGTGTAGATGGGTTCATTGCAGAGGTCCTTTTCGGCTCGTGCGACAAGCCTGGAAACAGCTTGGCGCGTCCATGAGCGGGCGTGCGTCCGTGATGCTCACTAGAGTAGTTCAGCGAAGATGACGCCCTGGCAGGCAGGGGTGACAAAAGGTGTCTGTTCAGGCCTACTGCGCCGCTGCCAGCTGGGGGCGAACCTGACCTCCACGAATACCCGTATGAAAAAGGAAACCGTTCATGAAAGGGCAACGCGGTATCACCCTGATCGAACTGATGATCGTCGTCGCGATCATCGGCATTCTGGCGACCATTGCCATCCCGATGTACACCAACCACCAGTCCCGCACGAAGGCTGCGGCCGGGTTGCTGGAGATCAGCGCGCTGAAGACGGCGATGGAGCTGCGCTTGAATGAAGGCAAGGATGTGGCGAGTGTGGCCGAGTTGGGTGGGCAGCCGGCTACGGCGAACTGTGCAATTGCGGTCAGCAGCAAGGCGGCTGACGGGATTGGCACGATTGCATGCACCCTGGTTGATGCGCCGACCAATGTGGTTGGCAAGAGCCTTGCCCTGACGCGTTCGCCAACTGGCTGGACCTGCACGACCGATATCGAGGAAGACCTCGCGCCGAAGGGCTGCAAAGCGCTCTGAGGAAAGGGGAATAAGGCCGGGGAAACAGGGGTTTACGCGGCAGGTGCGGCAGTGGTACGTTGCGCTACATGCCGGTGTAGCTCAGTCGGTAGAGCAGCGCACTCGTAACGCGAAGGTCGCAGGTTCGATTCCTGTCTCCGGCACCACATATGAAGGCTTGCAGCGATGCAGGCCTTTTTTGTGCTTTGAAAAAGTCAGGCACTCTCCGGATAGTGAATAAATTTGCCGAACATGGGTGGTTTGTTCTTTCAGGGCAAATCTTTGAGAATGCTCAGCGAGGACTGCAAACGCGCATTTTTTGGGCATGGCTTGCCAGTAATTGGCCCCCCCGAATCTGGCAGCAGTGAAGCGCAGAAGGTGGACGACAATCCGCCCTGAATCGACGGAACCCCTCATATCGGTCAGCTTTCTCCCTACAAGACGTGTGGCACCGTACAGCCCGCACGTGCTTGCGAAAGGGGGAACATAGGGATAAATTGCCCCAGTCGCCGAAGCATCGGCGATGCGACCTTGGCCGGTCGGAATCGAAAGGCGCAGCAGCGCCCAGTCTTCATCGCAGGCGCTTTTTTTGTGCCCGCGATGTCGTGTTATGGCGGTGGTGCGCGGGACACCTTCGGGTGTGCCGGGCTCCTTTCGTCCCGGTCGGCCAACCCGCGTACTGCTGCCACCCAAACTTGCTTGGCCGCGAGCGGTGGCAGTTCCACAACGAAAGGAACTCATGCATGACCACCAGCAATCTGTTCAGGATCCTCGCATCCGTTCTCCGCCGCCGCCCCGCGCCGGCCCCCAATCCTCACCGCTTCTACCCGATCTGCAATCTGGCTCGCCCCACCTCCCAACCCAGGCAGGTGCCCCATGACTGACCAGGAGCGCTTATCGAACATCCAAAGCTACGCCTGGACCCTCGAACTGCTCGGCGAAGCCTTGGTCCAGCACGATGAAGTGCTGGAGTGCGAACACAACCCTCACCTGAGCTTTCGTAACACAGCAGGTATCCACCAGGCGATCCGGATCATCAGCCGGCTGGCCAGTGAACAGTGCGCAAAGATGATCGACCTCGGCAACCTGAATGATCCAGCCGCCTGATCAAGGCACCGCTGCCGCCAGCCAAGCGCTGGCGCAGCCTCGCCAAGCCCTCGACCCGGCAACCACGCCAGCCCCACAAGATCAGGTATGAGATGATTCCCTCCGGTGTGGCAGGAGGCGGTCGATGGCAGACCACGTTGATTACAAACGCAACAGGGATATTCCCGGGCTGGTGCTGAGCGAGGCGCGTTTCTCGAGCTTTCGTTTCGGGCGTCACTACCATCTGGATTTCCACGTCGGCTTGGTCACCGACGGCGTGCAGCGCCAAGTACTCAACGGTGAAACGGCGTTGCTGTCGCCGGGCACCATCCAGTTGATGCCACCCGGCGAAATCCACGATGGCATCAGTGCAGGCGACGACGCCTACACGCTGAAGACGTTCCGTGTGTCCGCCGACCTGTTGCGCAGCGTTACGCAAGAGCTGACGGGCCGTGACCAGTTTTCCGCCCTGGGTGGCGCGCTGTTGCAGGATGCCAGCCTCGCCATCCAGCTTTCCCGGCTGCACGACGCGCTCGCAGCAGGGCTGCCTACCGACCCGCTGTTCGTCGATGCTCAATGGCTCATGCTGCTCGGGCGGCTGTTCGCCCAAGCGCGGATGGTCAAGCCGCAGTTCGTAAAGGGCACGCTTTCAAACGTGCAGTGGCGATGTGTGCGGGACTACTGCAACGAACACCTCGCCGACAAGATAACGCTCGAAGCACTGGCTGCGTTGTGCGGCCTGGAGCGTTTTCAGTTCCTCAAGCTGTTCAAGCAAACAGTCGGCATGACGCCACATGCCTGGCTGGTACGTTTGCGCCTGGAGCGCGCCTGTGTGCTGCTGAGCCATACCCAGTGGGAATTGACCAGGGTCGCGCAAGAGGTGGGTTTCTACGATCAGAGCCACTTCAATCGGGCCTTCAGGCAAGCCTTTGGCGTTGCACCGTCTCGTTACTGATCGCTGTTGCCCCATCAATTTTTTACAAGTGCGCGAAGCCCTCGCCCTTTAGCCTTGAGTCTTGAGCGGGCGCTGCCCCGGAAAGAAACAAGGATTTCGATCGATGACGCAACGGGCTTACTACACCAGCGATGAACTGACCTTGAGCACGCACGTGGTGCGTTGCACGCCGATGGAGGATGGGCGGTTCCGGGTCGACTTGGCCGAGACCCTCTTTCACCCACAGGGCGGCGGGCAGCTGGCGGATCAGGGAACCATCGCGGGTATCCGGGTAGAGGAAGTGCTCAATATCGACGGCGATGTGGCGCATGTCCTCGGGCAACCCGTGCCCGTTGGCAGCGTCAGGATTGCCATCTCGCCAGAAGTGCGTGCGTTGCATGCTCGCCTGCATTCGGCCGGCCACCTGATTGCCGGTATCGGGCAGAACTTGGGTTGGCTTCCCAGCAAAGGCCACCACTGGCCTGGGGAGTGCCGAGTGGTTTTCGAACGCCAGGGCGGTTGCGAACCGCTGACGGTCGAAGGCATCGAGGCAGAGGTAAACGCGCTGATCGAGCGTGACGTGCCGCGTGAGTTGATCGATCAGGACGGTGTCCGCTCAGTGCGCTTCGGCACCTTGCCGATGCACGGTTGCGGCGGCACGCATGTCACCTCAACGGGCATGGTCGGGCCGATCAAGGTGCTCAAGCTCAAAGAGAAGAAAGGCCTGCTGTCGGTGCATTACGACGTAGCTCGATAGACAACGAAGTAACTGGAGACATCACGTGGACTACGTTCCCCAGCTTTTGACCATTGGCGCCGTCATGCTCCTGGCTTGCGTAAGCCCAGGCCCCGATTTCATCGCCGTCACTTCCAACGCCTTGGTGAGCCGCAGCCGAGGAATGGGTGTTGCAGTGGGCACCAGCGCAGGCATCGCCATCTGGGCGGTGCTGGCGATTGTCGGACTGGGTGTCTTGCTGAGCACAGTGGCGTGGTTGTATGACGCGATTCGGGTAGTGGGCGCGGGGTATCTGATCTATATGGGCATCAAAATGCTGCTTGGCGCTCGGCGGCCTTATGCAGCCCTCGAAATCAGCACGACGCAAAACACCACCACAGCAGCCCCCCGCGTCGGCTTGCTGGTGTCCGTTACAAACCCCAAGGCCGCGGCGTTCTTCGGCAGCTTTTTCATCACCGTGCTGCCGACACATGCCCCAGGCTGGGTGATGGCTGCTGCCGTGGTGGTGGTCACGCTTGTTGCGTTTGCCTGGTTTTCCATGCTGGCATTGATGTTTTCCACGGCTCGGGTGCAGGTGCTTTACACAAAGGTGCGTCGGCCGATCGATGCTGCAATGGGCGCGGTACTGGTGGGGCTTGGCTTGCGGCTGGCGCTGGTTCGATAACGCCAGGCCGAGTTACCTGTCTCAGCTCCACAGCTTCGCGCTTTGCGGCACCCCGCCATAGCCATAAGCCGTAGCGCGCACGTCTATGATGTGTACGTTCGAATGAGGGTGCACATTACCGATGCGTCCCGAAAGCAAATCATACGTCTCACGCTGATACCGCCGTTTCTGCTCCACTGTCGTCGTCTCGTCGGTGATCGTGACCTCCAGGCGAAAGCTATTGCGCCCCAAGCTCTCAAGCGATTCATTCTCGATAAACCACAAGCCAGGGTCGACGAACCGAACGATCACCATGGTTTGTGATGGCTGCTTGTCCAGAACGCGTGCGGTCAGTTCAGTCAGCTCGTGGCTGAGGTCGGACGCCAACGCAGCATTCGGCGCGCCGGACAGGGTCAGGGTGATACCAGGCATTTGAGTCATCCTCGTCAGTGAATGTGCCTGTAACTTAGCCTTTGAACATGTTCCTAAAAAGCGGGAAAATCAGTGCTCATCTTCCTGTTTACCCGGAACCTGCATGTACCACTTCGACATTGCGCAGCTCCACGTCTACTTGGCAGTTTGTGAGGCCGGCAGTATCTCGGCAGCCGCTCCGAGCTTGTTTCGCTCGACCTCCGCCATCAGCGAACAGCTGCGTAAGCTGGAAGATGCCATCGGTGTGGAGTTGCTCATTCGCGGCAAGCAAGGCGTTCGCCCAACAGCTGCTGGTGAACGACTTTTGCGCCACGCCAGGCAGATCATCACCCTGGGCGAGCGGGCGCTGTCCGACGTTCGAGGCGAACAGTTCGAAGGGGAGATACGGTTAGCGATCACTGATTACTTTCGCCCCGACGACATTGCTGGGCTGCTGAAAAAACTTCGTGAATGGCATCCACGGCTTCGACTTCATGTGGTGATGAAAAAGAGCCTGGAAATTGATCGGGCAAATGACCACCTGGACATTGGCTTGGCCATGCGTTTCAACGAGCGCGTGTCTTCATCCACCATGTTTGAAGTAAGGCAGGAGCCACTGCAATGGGTAGCCGCTGCCGGTTGGGTTCCAGAGCCTGGGCAGCCGCTGCCATTGCTCGCGATCAGCGGGTGCGGATTGTCGGAGTACAGCTGCCAGGTGCTGGAGCGCGCCCATGTCGAATACGAGATCGTTTACTCGACTTCAGGGGTGGCGGGGTTGCAATCGGCATTGAAGGCAGGGCTTGGAATTGCATGCCTTAACGCGAGTGCTGTCCCCCATGGCGTGGAGCCTTACAGGACTGGCTTGCCGGCATTGGCGCAAGCCAGGTTCTCGCTGCTTCCACCGCGTAAGGGGGAGTCTGCGCTAGTGGAAAATGTGCGGCGATTGTTGCAGGGTTATCTCGCATAAGGTTTGGGACGAGGCATTGATCGTTTCATTCAGGCTAATAGACACCCATTTGGCCTTGCCCCGTGAATATTCAGATTGGCTTCTCAGACTAGAGAACCGCTATGACTGATGAAAAAAACGATGATCGCCCTGTTTATCAAGCAGCCTGCCATTGCGGAACAGTGAGATTTTCACTGCGCTTGACCGACGGGCTGCGTACAGCGCGTAGGTGCAACTGCTCGCTCTGCCGCATGCGTGGCGCCGTGGCGGTATCAGCCAACCTGAACGACATCACCGTCACCCAAGGCGAAGAAGCGCTGACCCTTTATCAATTCAACACACGTGAAGCCAAGCACTACTTCTGCTCGAAGTGTGGGATCTATACCTTCCACCAGCGTCGCTCTGTGCCGGACCAGTACGGGGTCAACGTGGCTTGTATTGAGGGGATGAGCCCATTCGACTTCCCGCAAGTGCCTGTCAGTGAAGGACGGAATCATCCTAAAGACCGCGTGGGTGGAGCAGCAGGGGTTGCAGGATGGCTGCGGTATGAAAGCAACCTTGAGTGACTGCACAGCTGGCGTGGGAGGTCGTCTTCCAACATAGATGAATTCTCTTGCAAGTCTGCGCGGGTGCTTGGGTTGTTGGGGCCGCTTTGCGGCCCATCGCCGCGGTTCATCGCCACGACAAGCGCGGCCCCCACAGGGGCGGGTGGCTCGACTTCAATCTTTCATCATGCCCAGTTCGGCATCATCGAGCAGTGCCTTGGCGTTGTCCCGCGACTCATGTCGCTGGAGGCAAACCAGCTTGAGCAGTAAGCCGATGTCTTGACCTTTCATGAGAACCTCTATCTAGCCGTCCCGTGTCCCGGGACATGGGACAACTCGATCACGGAATTATGATGTTCGCGAGAGGCGGTAGGCTTTTCGTACGCCAGCCATTTTCGAAAGGCCGTTAACCGGGCGCAGCTGCTAACGTCAAAAGCCTCAACAACCAAAGATGAGGTTCAAGATGGTTTCTCACAGGGATGTAATCGCCAGCAATCGTGATGCCTGGAATGCATCTGCAGATTTCCATCGGCAAAGCGCGTCCTGGCCCCCACTGATCGATGCTGTGGCTCACAAAGACTTTTCCTGCCTGGATTCAACCCTGACCGACCAGTTGAAACAGGTAGGCATAACGGGAAAGGCCGTTATCCAGCTGGGCTGCAACAATGGCCGCGAAGCGATATCGCTGTTTGCCCTTGGCGCATCGGAAGTGGTGGGCGTCGATCAGTCTTCGGAGTTTCTGAAGCAAGCGCACGAGCTGGCCGAAAGGTCCCCCTATTCGCCCGTCTTCATCGAGTCAGACATCCACGAACTACCGGCAAGCCTCGACCAGCGCTTCGATATCGCCTTGATCACCATCGGTGTCCTGAACTGGATGCCCAACCTCGCGCTGTTCTTCACCCACGTCGCCAGAACGCTGAAACCGGGCGGCACCCTGGTGATCTACGAAACACACCCCTTCCTAGAAATGCTCGACCCCGAAGCCAGCGACCCTTGGCGCATCAGCACGTCCTATTTCCTGGCCGAACCGCTGGTCGAAACGGGCGCCATTGTTTACGAAGGCAAGGGCGAGCCAAACGAGTTGCAGTCCTACTGGCAGCTCCACCCGCTAAGGGAGGTGCTCATGAGCGTTGCTGGCGCAGGCTTGAGCCTTCGTGCGTTCGACGAATACCCGCATTCCAATCGGGAGGAGGTGTACGACGTCTATGAGCAGGGCGCGGCACAGATACCCATGTGCTACACCCTGGTCGCAGAAAAACGCTGAGGCAGTTGATGAACTGGGCCGGTTTTCCCGGCTCAGTTCACCGTAATCGCCGCATTCAGCATCAACACCACGATCAAGCCGACCACCGCCACGATGGACTGCACCACCGAGATGGTCTTGGTGGCCTCACCCATGGTCATGCCAAACGACTCCTTCACCATCCAGAAGCCCGCATGGTTGGCGTAGTTGAAGAACAGCGAACCGCAGCCGATCGACAGGGCCAGCAATGGCAGGTTCAGGCTCGGATCAGCACCTGCCAGCGGCGCCAGCAAGCCGGCAGCGCCCACGATACCGACCGTGGCGGAGCCGGTAGACACCGACAACAGCATCGCGATCAGCCACCCCAGGATCAACGGCGGGAAGGCAGATTGCTGGGTCAGGTGCACGATGGCATCGCCGACCTTGGCGCTGGTCAGCATCTCCTGGAAGGCCCCGCCCCCGGCGATGATCATGATGATCGAGGCAATTGGCTTGAGGCTTTTGCCCAGCGCATCGCGCAGCTGTTCGGCATTGCCGCCACGCGCCAGCACCATGCTCGCGCCGGCGAACAGCACGCCCAGCAGCATGGCGATCAGCGGGTTGCCCAGGAAGCTGGCCAGTTCCAGCAGCGCATTGCCTTTGGGCAGCAGCATTTCTGCCACGGCATGCACCAGCATCAGGATCGCCGGCAGCAACGCCGCCAGCATGCCGACCACAACGCCGGGGCGGGGTTGGCCGTCGGCTTTTTCAGCCAGTGTGAACTGGTCCAGCAATGCCTGATCGGGCCGGGTGCTCATGCGCGGCGCAATGAACAGGCCATACAGCGGGCCGCCCAGGATCATGGCCGGGATCGCGGCCAGGAAGCCATAGAGCATGGTGGGGCCGACCGAGGTCTTGAGCACGGCGATGGCAGTCAAGGGGCCTGGGTGCGGCGGCACCATGCCGTGCATGGCGGCCAGCGCGGCAATCACCGGCACACCGACATATACATACGCCGAGCCTTTGAAGCGGGCCTGGCCTTCCAGCTTGCGCGCCACACTGAAGATCAACGGGAGCATGATCACCAGACCCACTTCGAAGAACATCGGGATGCCGATGACAAAGGCTACCAGCATCATCGCCCAAGGGATCATCCGATCCGAGGTACGCTTGAGGATGACGTCGGCGACCTGCTCAGTGACGCCAGCGTCAGCCAGAATCTTGCCGAGCATCGCGCCCAGCGCGATCACCACCCCCACCGCACCCAGCGTCTTGCCGGCGCCAGTGAGCAGGTGGGAGACGATGCTGCCGGGCTCCATGCGGGTGGCAAAGCCGACGCCAATGGACACCACCAGCAAGGCCAGCAGCGGGTGCATCTTGAGGCGCGAGACGATAAGCGCAACCAGCACCAGGACACTGACCAACGCGGTCAGCAACAGCTGTATATCTAAGGGAGTCATTCAGGGAATCTCGGTTGGGCTGGCGCACTAGCGGCGCTCAGGCATTGCAGGCTTGCCAGCGGGTTCTGCGGGCGGTAGCGAGCCGTTAGCGGTCGCGGGCAGATGGCCGACTGGATGCGCAGACTTCGAACTTCGGAGGAATGGGGTTGGCGCACGGCGGTGTGGCGCCGGGCAAACGCGTAGGGCTGGGCAGTGCGGTCATGGAGCGATTCACCTTGTTATTTGGTCATCTATATGAATCTTTACAAAGTATTTCCGGGGCCGTGGGAGGCTGTCAATAGCAGGCGGTCGCGTCCCATGGTCTTTTCGCCTTGGCAGGCAATACTTCTCTGTATACGCAGGCGCGCTCCTGGTGGCGCGCGCCGCTGGGAGGTGTCAGGTGAACAAGTTATCAATCGTGGGCGCGGGGATCGTGGGTGAGGCGGCGGCGCAGATCATCGCCCGGGAAGAGTATTGCCGTGAACTGATGTTGCTCGACGTGCAGGGTGAGCTGGCCCAGGGCAAGGCGCTGGACATCTGGCAGGCAGCCGTCGAGTCAGGGTCTGATACCCGGGTACTTGGAGGCGCCAAGTCGGAAATGCTGCAGGACTCTGAGCTGGTGGTGATTACCGCAGGCGTGCCGCGCAAGCCTGGCCAGTCGCGGCAGGACGTGCTGAGCATCAACCTGCCGATCCTCGACGGCATCATGCACGACATCAATCGCTATGCGCCGGCAGCGACGGTGCTGGTGGTGTCGAACCCGGTCGATGTGCTGACCTATCGCGCCTGGTCGCTCAGCAAGCTCGGGCGTGGCAGGGTGTTCGGCCAGGCGGGGGTGCTGGATACCGCGCGCATGAAGTGCTTCATTGCCGAGCAAACGGGGTTTTCCGCCCGGGACATCACGGCGCTGGTGCTGGGCGGGCATGGCGACAGCATGGTGCCGCTTATGCGCTACTGCCAGATCGGCTCGGTGCCGCTGTCGCACTTCCTGTCCGAGGAGCAGATCGAGCGGATCGTCGAACGCACACGCAAGGGTGGTGGCGAGATCCTGGGCCTGAAGAAGGTCGGCAGCGCCTGCGATGCGCCGGGTGTGGCCATTGCGCAGATGGTGGATGCGATCGCCAATGGGCGTAACCGCATTTTGCCGGCAGTTGCGATTCTTGAAGGGGAATACGGGCGCACCGACATCGCCATGGGCGTTCCTTGCGTGCTGGCTGGTAAGGGGATTGCCCGGGTGATCGAGCTGCCGCTGGATACGCAGGAGCAGGCGATGTTTGATCACTCGGCGGATCAGGTGGCGCGGGATATTGCGGAGATGAAGGCGATATAGGCAGCAGGGATACCAAGTGCCTGTGCATCACGTACTGTAGGGCCCTTTCACGCGGATGCGTAGGCACTTTCGCTCTCCGTATTTCCTTTTTTCTTACCTACAGCTTCAGCGGTAGAACGAATGCAATATCGCGTGTCAACCTAAATTTGACCGCTACCCTTGACTTGTGCAAAATCGCCCCTCACTTTTGACCAACAACCCCAACCTTTCTCAGGAGGCCGAATGGAGTACCGTACTGCAAACGACGTCCTGCAAGCGCATTGGGACGGGCGACTGCCGGTCAACCCTCAATCGATAGCTGAGGCGATGGGCATCGAGGTCAAGTCGTTGACCCCGTTCGATCAGGAGAACTGGCGCCCTAACGAGAGCGGCCATTATTCCTATCGTGACGGGAAGCCGCTGATCACTTACAACTCCACGGATGCGCCTGTTCGTCAGCGGTTCACGATCGCTCATGAAATAGGCCATCACGTGCACGGTGATCTGGACGCTCCACGTGATACCACGGAACAATTCAGTGCGAGAACGAGGGACCCTAAAGAGGTCGCGGCCAATCGGTTCGCTGCTGCGTTGCTGATGCCTGCAGCCTTGGTCAAACACCTGGTGCTTGAGCAGAGGATTACTGACCTTGCTCGCCTGGCCAGGGCTTTTGGTGTCTCGACCGCTGCGATGGAGTTCCGGCTTAAGGCAATCGGGTTCCTATGACAGGCACGAGTGATGACCTGTCTCAGGGAGAGGCGGATAACGTAGGTCTGGTCAGTGACTACCTTAAACGAGAGTCTTGGCGTTTTCGCTGGGAGAAGCGCCTGACCAATGTCACTGTGGCGCTGGTCATCACTTTCTACATTGCGCTGCTTGGCTTCGTGTTTCTTGGGAATATTCGGCTGACGGTAGGCACGTGGTATTTCTTCACCTCCGTGAAGCCTCACTCCACGGGTGATATCCCGATCATCGTGGCACTTTCCACCGTGCCGACCTTGTTGCTGATTGCCTTGCTGCGCTATTTCCATCATCGGCCAAAGCCTGAGCAAGATGATGCACAGGCGCCTCTACCGATTAGCGTTGAAGCGGCCAAGGAGATTATCAAGGCGACTACCGATGCTATGAAGGCACCGTAGCCGATCATTGAAACAGCGTTTGTCGAGGGCTGCTTTGCAGCCCTTCGCGAGCAAGCTGGCTCCCACAAGACGTGTCAGCGCCGTACAAGCAGCGGAATCAGCCTGATGTAAACCAGCTCGCTCACCAATTCCAACAGCGTCTGGGTGATCACCGCCGCCGCCGCCAACCGGCGCAGGTCCTCTGGCAACGCCAGCGCCAATGGCAACACCACCAGCGAGTTCCGCGTCGCGGCGCTGAAGGTGAGCGAGCGTGCCTCGGCCACCGGCAGGCGCAACAACCGCGCCGAAACGAGCCCGAGCAGCGGTGCCAGCAGCATGAAGCCGACGTACACCGGAATCACCGGCAGCAACCGATCGAAGTCCCGAAGCACCACGGCAATCTGCGACCCGATCACCGCCACCAATACCAACGCCATCGCTGGCACCGGCATCCACGCCCAGGCGTCGTTCCACGCCGATACAGCGCGGGAGCGGCGGGCGCCGGCGCTGGTGAACACGGCGAGGATCATCGGCAGCATGATCAGCAGCACGAAGGCTTCCACGAACGGGGCAATGCTGATTGTTACCTCGCTGTTGTCGCCGAGGATCAGCGCCAGGTACACCGGCAGCAGCACCAATTGCACCAGCAGCAGCACGGGCGTGGCGGCGAGGGTCAGGCGCGAGTCGCCTTTGCCGATGTGGGTAAACACCACCACATAGTCGATGCAGGGTGTGAGCAGTACCAGTAGCGCGCCGATGAGGATCGCCGGATGATCGGCAACGCCGCGGGTGAGGGCCCATACCAGCAAAGGTACCAGGATGAAATTGGCGAGCAGCAGGGCGGCCATGAAGCGGCGGTTGCCCAGGCCTTGGCGCAGGTCGAGGAAAGGGATTTGCAGGAACATCGCGTACATCAGGATGGCGATGGCGGGCGTGACCAGGGCTTCAAGGTGCCGTGCGGTGTCGCTGGCCAGCAGGCCGAAGGCCAGGGCGGCGAGCACGGCGGCGAAGTAGATCGGGATCTGCTGGGTTTCGAGTTGCTCTCTGGTCAAAGCCGGGCCTGTGTCTGGTTGCGCTTGGGTGGCACAGGTTAATACGTGACGGCGGGGGCTGCATGAGCTGAATGAGCCTGAAGGGGCTCAGGTTCACTCGCCCCCACAGGGATTGTGCCAGTCCTGAAGACGTGAGCGGGGCAGATCAGGTCGGCTTGAGCCAGTCGACACCGCGCTCCTGAATGATCAGGCTCAAGGTCCCTTGCTGCGCCGCCGGGTAGCAGGCCAGAAACCCGCCTACCGGGTACAGACTGTGCAATTCCAGCGGGTGTCCTTGCGTGCTTGCCAGCTGGACTTCCCTGCGGCCCACTTCAAGCGATGTCAGGTCGAACGCCGCACCCGTCTGTGCATCGGTCAGCGTCCAAAGGCTTGGGTCTTTTGCCTTGATCGGCTGTACGTTGACCAGGCCATCGGCGGTGGTGAACACACCTTCGCCGGAGTGGGGGCCGTTGCGCAGATAGAGGCGATAACCCGCTTCGCTATGGCGGAAGTACAGCAGCAACGCAGCTGGCTGGGCGGCTGGTTCGAAGGTGATCAGCCCGGTCTCCCGGCCGTGATGCCAATCCGTGTCGGTGCCGTTCAACATGCCGAGGGCCGTGGCGCCTTCAACGACGTAACCCGGCGCCTGATGCGGGCTCACCAGCGTCACGGGCCCGGTGGTCATGTCGCCCAGTACATTGATGGGGGCTTCAGCGAACTGCAACGTTGCGGTGAAGGACAGTGCTGCGTGGTCTGCCATGGGTGGCCTCCCGTCAGTTTCAAAGGAGGCGGCAGGTTAGGCAGCCTGGTTCGTTCAACCTATCCGGAAGCTGTTCCCGGGCCGGATCGCAGGCATGAAAAAGCCCGGCACCGGGCCGGGCTTCTTCACATCAGGCTTGCGCCAATCAGTTGCCGTAAACCGGCAGCTTCTTGCAGATGGCCTTGACCTTCTCGCGTACGGCGTCGATCACCGCTTCGTTGTTCAGGTCAGCGAGGATGTCGCAGATCCAGCCGGCCAGTTCGCGGCACTCGGTTTCCTTGAAACCACGGGTGGTGACGGCTGGGGTGCCGAAACGCAGGCCCGAGGTGACGAACGGGGAACGTGGGTCGTTCGGTACCGAGTTCTTGTTGACGGTGATGAAGGCTTTGCCCAGGGCAGCGTCAGCATCTTTACCGGAGATCTCCTGCTTGATCAGCGACAGCAGGAACAGGTGGTTCTGGGTGCCGCCGGAAACGACGTCGAAACCACGCTCGATGAACACTTCGGCCATGGCTTGGGCGTTCTTCACGACCTGCTGCTGGTAAGCCTTGAACTCAGGCTGCAGCGCTTCCTTGAAGCAGATGGCCTTGGCCGCGATCACGTGCTCCAGCGGGCCGCCCTGGGCACCTGGGAAGACGGCGGAGTTCAGCTTCTTCTCGATGTCGGCGTTGGCGCGGGCCAGGATCAGGCCGCCACGTGGACCGCGCAGGGTCTTGTGGGTGGTGGTGGTGACCACGTCGGCAAACGGCACAGGGTTCGGGTACACGCCAGCGGCAACCAGGCCGGCAACGTGGGCCATGTCGACGAACAGGTAGGCACCGACCTTGTCGGCGATGGCGCGGAAGCGGGCGAAGTCCAGGACCTGCGAGTACGCCGAGAAGCCGGCAACGATCATCTTCGGCTTGTGCTCGACAGCCAGGCGCTCGACTTCGTCGTAGTCGATCAGGCCATTGCTGTCGATGCCGTACTGGATGGCGTTGTACAGCTTGCCCGACGAGCTTACCGAAGCACCGTGGGTCAGGTGGCCACCGTGGGCCAGGCTCATGCCCAGAATGGTGTCACCGGCCGACAGCAGGGCCAGGTAGACCGCCGCGTTGGCTTGCGAGCCAGCGTGCGGCTGGACGTTGGCGTAGTCGGCGCCGAACAGCTCCTTGGCACGGTCGATGGCCAGTTGCTCGACCACGTCGACGTACTCGCAGCCGCCGTAGTAGCGCTTGCCTGGGTAGCCTTCGGCGTACTTGTTGGTCAGGACCGAGCCCTGAGCTTCCATGACTGCCGGGCTGGTGTAGTTTTCCGAAGCGATCAGCTCGATATGCTCTTCCTGGCGCAGGGCTTCTTGCTGCATGGCTTCGAAGAGCTCGGCGTCGTACTTGGCAATGGTCAAATCACGGCTGAACATGGCGGTCCTCAAGGATCGGGGTAATTTGGGGGGGCATTCTAACCGATTGATCCGCGCCTGGCATATGAACCGGCATCAAGTCGCGGACCAATGGGCTTCATGTTGCATCCCGCGCCGTGTCTGGGCTGGAGTTGACTTTCAGGTCCGTTTTTCCGGCACGATTTTCAGCCGTGACGCACCCCCTGTGGGAGCGGGCTTGCCCGCGAACACCGGCGAAGCCGGTGCCATCCAGCGCGGTGCCTGCTTCGCGGCGGTGCGGCGGTCCGACAAGCCCGCTCCCACAGGTACCATGTCGCGTCCAAGGGGCGAAGGCTCACTGGAACATGAACAGGGCGGCGTTGGCGAACTGCGCTTCGAACTGGTTGGCCGGCATCGGCCGCCCGAACAGGTAGCCCTGCACCTCGTCGCAGCCATGCTCGCGCAGGAATTCCAGCTGCTCATGGGTCTCCACGCCCTCGGCGATCACCGCCAGGTTGAGGCTGTGGGCCATGGCGATGATCGCCCGGGCGATCTGCGCGTCCTGCTCGCCCTCGGGTAGGCCGTCGACGAAGGTGCGGTCGATTTTCAGCACGTCGATGGGGAACTGCTTGAGGTAGTTCAGCGACGAGTAACCGGTGCCGAAGTCGTCGACCGCGATGCTCAGGCCGAGGTTTTTCAGGCTGGCGAGAATCTGCAGCGCCTCATTGACCTCGCGCATCAGGATGCTTTCGGTCAGCTCCAGCTCCAGGCACGCCGGCGGCAGGCCGGTTTCTTCGAGGATGGTGGCGATCCGCGTGCCTAGCTGGCCGTCAGAGAACTGCCGCGCCGAGATGTTCACCGATACCTTCGGCACGCGCACCTTGTTCTTGTGCCAGGCCTTGAGCTGGCGGCTGGCCTCGCGTAGCACCCAGTCGCCGACATCCACTACCAGGCCCAGTTCTTCGATCACCGGGATGAAGTCGCCCGGCGGCACCAGCCCGCGGGTCGGGTGGCGCCAGCGCAGCAGGGCTTCGGCACCGGTCAGGCGCTTGCCGTCGCCGCTGAACTGCGGCTGGTAGTAGAGGATGAATTCGTTCTGCTCCAGCGCGTGGCGCAGGTCGCTTTCCAGTTCCAGGCGCTCAAGGGCGCTGGCGTTCATCTCGGTCTGGTAGAACTGGAAGTTGTTCTTGCCGCGCTCCTTGGCGTGGTACATGGCGGTGTCGGCGTTCTTCATCAACTGGCTCAGCTCGTTACCGTCCTGCGGGCTGAGGGCGATGCCGATACTGGCGGTGACGAAGAACTCGCGACCCTCCAGCACGAATGGCCGCACCAGGCTGCCAAGAATATTCTCGGCCACGTGGATGGCGCGGTTCAGGGCCATCTCGCGGGTGGCCCGCGGCTGCAGCAGCAACGTGAATTCGTCGCCCCCCATGCGCGCCACGGTATCGTCATCGTCGACGCAGGCCAGCAGGCGCAGGGCCATGTCCTTGAGCATACGATCGCCTGCAGCGTGGCCGAGGGAGTCGTTGATCGGCTTGAAACGGTCCAGGTCGAGGAACATCAGCACCACCCATGACTTCTGCCGCTCGGCCTGCTGCAGCGCGGTGTGCAGGCGGTCCTGGAACAGCGTGCGGTTGGGCAGGTGGGTGAGGGCGTCGTAGTAGGCCAGGCGGTGGATGCGCTGTTCGCTGGCCTTGCGCTCGCTGATGTCGGTGAAGAAGCACACATAGCTGGCCAGGTCGCCTTCGTCGTCGAGCACGGCGGTGATGCCGACCCAGGCCGGGTAATGGTCGCCGTCGCGGCGCTTGAGCCACACTTCGCCTTCCCAGCTGCCGCGCTGGTGCAGTTGCTTGAGCACGTAGCGCAGGTGGCTTTCCTGTTGATCCTCGACGACCAGCATGCTCGGCAGCTGGTCGAGCACGTCGCCGACCGCGTAGCCGCTGACCCGGCTGAAGGCTTCGTTGGCCTGAACGATATAGCCGGCCGGGTCGGTGATGAGGATGGCCGAGGTGGAATGCTCGAATACCGTCGCCGCCATGCGCAGGTCTTTTTCCGCACGGCGCTGCTGGCTGATGTCGCGGCCTACGCCGAGCACGCCTTCGAAGCGCTGCTGGTCGTCCCACACCAGCACCAGGCGCAGTTCGATGGGGATCTTGCGGCCATCGGCGCGCAGGCAGTCGAACAGGAACAGTTGCGTCGGCAGCTGGCTGCGCAGTTGGGCCAGTTGCTCGCTGTCGCCCATGGCCTTGCTGACGCGCTCCATCAGGCTGTAGATGCCGGTGAGCTGGGACGGGTTGGCGATGATCGACTGCCAGCCGTTGTCGAAGATCCACTCGGCCTGGTATCCCAGCACGGCCTGCACCGAGGGGCTGACGTAGTTGAGCTGCAGGCGGCTGTCGGTGGAGAAGATCACGTCGCTGATGCTTTCGGCGAGCATGCGGTAGCGCTGCTCGCTGTCACGCAGCGACTGGCTGGCCTCGATCTGTACGGTGACATCCTTGCCCACGCCGATGATGCGTGTGACCAGGCCATCGTCGTCGCGGGTCAGTACCTGTTCGCGGATTTCATAGCAGCGCCAGCCGCCATCGCGGTGGCGGAAGCGCAACTGAGTGTGCAGTGACTGGCTATGGGCACTGTCGCGCTGTTGCTGGCGCAAAGCCTGGTAGTGCGCGGCATCTTCGTGGTGCAGCAGCAGTTCCCAGAAGCGGTCGCCCATCTGCGCCAGCTCGGTGCGGTCGTAGCCGAGGGTCTGGCCGAGGTGGCGGTTGCTGAAGATCATTCGCTGGCTGAGCACGTCCTGCACGTACAGCTGGTCGGGCACGGTACGCACGACGTCGGACCAGAAGCTTTCACGTTCCAGCAGCGACAGCTCCACCTGCTTGCGGCTGGTAATGTCGCTGATGCTGAGGATGACCGCCTGGTAATCGCGACGCTGCTGCGGCAGGCGCGCCATCAGCCACAGGTGCAATTCGCCACCCAGCGGTGCGGGCAGGCGCACTTCCAACTCCAGCGTCGGGCGCTGTTCGATCAGCGCGTCGATCAGCTGCATGCCGACGCTGTCGCGGCCGTCGCCGCTACCATCGATCAGTCGTTGCCAGGCGCCTTGGTGGCACTCGACATTAAGGAGCTGGCGCGCCACTTGGTTGATCTCGGTGATCTTCAGCTCCAGCAGCAGCGAGCGGCGCAGGTTCGAGTCCAGCGCCAGGCTCTGCTTGAGCCCGGCCAGGTTGCGCAGGTGATAGCGGTCGAGCTGGCCGGGCAGGCTCGACAGGTCGAGCACGCACAAGGCCACGCCGGTGCCTTCGAAGATTTCCAGGTAGCGCCGGCGGTCTTCCTGCAGGGCGCGCTGGCGTCGGCGCATGTTGAACAGCGCCAGTACCGGCAGCAGGGCGCAGAACAGCGCCAGCAGGCATTTGCCGATCAGCGCCGGCAGCAGCTTCTGCTGGGCCAGGCCTGCGTCGAACAGGCCACGCAATTGCCAGGTGCTGTTGTCGATGAAGGCGAGCATCACGCTTTGCAGCGGCTCACCGCTGGTCTGCGCCGGAGCGTGGCGTTCCAGCACCTCGCCACTGCGGCTGTTTTCCAGCAGCCAGAGCGGGTGGCCCGGGCCGTCGAGGTGTTCGGTGAGTGTCTGGTAATAGTCCGGTGACAGGCGCAATAGCCAGTAGCCGCGGTCCTGCTCCGCCGACTGGCGCAACAGCAGGTAGAGGGTGCGGTTGTCTGCCGAGTTGGTAAAAAAGTAGTTGCGCCCCTGGTTCAGCCCGACCAGCTCGTCAATCGACTGACGGTCAGGGCTGTCGACCAGGCTGTCACCGTGCAGTTCCCCGGCCTGGTCCAGCCAGGCCAGGTCACGCAGGGCGGGCAGGCGTTCACGCAAGGTCTCCAGCAGGCTCGGCAGGGCGGCCGGCGCCGGTGCCTTGACGTAGGGCTGGACCACGTTGATGGCCTGCTGGGCCTTGAGGGCCATGTTCAGGCTCAGGTGGTCGGCGAGTTCGGCGCTCGCGTTGAGGTTCAGCTGGCGCTGGTCGGCCTGGGTGTGGCGAAACTGGGAGACCAGTTGCCATAGCAGCAAGCCCAGCAGAATCAGGGCCAGCAGCGCCAACGCACCCTTGACCGAACCCCGTAGCGAAGCGACTGGGGCCGGCGAAGTGGGGCGCAGCAGAGTCGGATGATTGAGATTGGTCAAGCGTTGGTCCTGCGATTGGGCTGGCGATGGCAGGGATGGACATGCACGGTGTATGCCGGTACTGCACAGGCCTGGACCGCGGCCGCGCACTATAAAGCCGGACATGCGAACGGGCTAGCATGCCTGTGATTATGGCAATGTGCCAGCCCGATTGTCCGAAGCCAATGGTGGTGGTGATGCTGACCCGTTCGGCAAGACCCTGCATCCTGTGCGAGAATGCCGCCCGCTTCAATGACAACGCATCGGAGATGTTCGGTTTTGGTTACTCACTTTTCCACCAATGGCCTCGATTCCGCCTGTGGGCGCAGCAGTCAGACCCTTGTCAGCACTGCCGTGACCGCGGACGTATCCTGCAAATCGTGCCAGCGTTCGCTGGTCAAACCAGATGCGGCTGCGGCCACGAAAAACAAGACGCCATCGCTGGCTGAGCTGCGCAAGACCGCCAAGGCGGCCGCAGCACCCGCTGAAAAGGCACCGGTGGCTGGCGTAGCCAAGCCGGCTGGCAAGGTCGTCAGCACGCCTGTTGCAGCCCAGCCGGCCAAGGTTGCCGAACAGCCAGCCCGCAGCGGTGGCTTCAGCGTCAAAGCCGCTTATGCTGCGCGCCTGGCCGAGCAGAGCGACCGTTGCCGCCTGCCACGGGGCAAGGCTGGCAAGCAGCGTCACGTCTGACCCGTTTCGGGCTGCTGTGCCGGCCTCTTCGCGGCTAAAGGGCCGGCACAGACAAAGAATGCCCGGCAGGATCACAACGATCCCACCCCACCATCCGACCACCCTGTGCAACGCCGCGCGTTGGCGTAGAATGGTCGACTTTGTTCAATGAAACCCGTAAACACATCCCCCTGGCCGCAGTGCCGGGGCGATCGTCGATGTCTTTACCTATTTAGAGGGCTTGGTTTTGGCTCAATACGTCTACACCATGCATCGGCTGAGCAAGGTCGTGCCGCCGAAGCGGGAAATTCTCAAGAATATTTCCCTGTCGTTCTTCCCAGGCGCCAAGATCGGCGTGCTCGGCCTGAACGGCGCCGGTAAGTCGACCCTGTTGCGGATCATGGCGGGCGTCGACAAGGAATTCGACGGCGAAGCCCGTCCGATGCCCGACATCAACGTGGGTTACCTGCCGCAGGAGCCGCAACTGGACCCGAACAAGTCCGTGCGCGAAGTGGTCGAGGAAGCGGTCAGTGTGATCAAGGACGCCCAGGCTCGCCTGGACGAGGTCTACGCGGCCTACGCCGAACCTGATGCCGACTTCGACAAGCTGGCTGCCGAACAGGCCAAGCTCGAAGCCATCCTGCAGGCTGCCGACGGCCACAACCTCGAGCGCCAGCTGGACGTCGCCGCCGACGCCCTGCGCCTGCCGGCCTGGGATGCTCGCATCGAGCACCTGTCCGGTGGCGAGAAGCGCCGCGTGGCCCTGTGCCGCCTGCTGCTGTCGGCCCCCGACATGCTGCTGCTCGACGAACCGACCAACCACCTGGATGCCGATTCGGTAGCCTGGCTGGAGCGCTTCCTGCACGACTTCCCGGGCACCGTGGTAGCGATTACCCACGACCGTTACTTCCTCGACAACGTCGCCGGCTGGATCCTCGAACTGGACCGCGGCGCCGGTATCCCGTACGAAGGCAACTACTCGGGCTGGCTGGAAGCCAAGTCGGAGCGTCTGGCGCAGGAATCCAAGCAGCAGAGCGCCCACGAGAAGGCCATGAAAGAGGAACTGGAGTGGGTGCGCAAAGGCGCCAAGGCCCGCCAGTCGAAATCCAAGGCCCGTCTGCAGCGCTTCGAAGAGATGCAGTCGCAGGAATTCCAGAAGCGCAGTGAAACCAACGAGATCTACATCCCGGCCGGTCCGCGCCTGGGCGACAAGGTCATCGAGTTCAAGAACGTCACCAAAGGCTACGGCGACCGGGTGCTGATCGACAACCTGTCGTTCTCGATGCCCAAAGGCGCCATCGTCGGCGTGATCGGCGGTAACGGTGCCGGTAAGTCGACCCTGTTCCGCATGCTGATGGGCAAGGAGCAACCGGACTCGGGCAGCATCGAGATCGGCGAAACCG
This sequence comes from Pseudomonas sp. 382, assembly GCF_002759075.1. NCBI lineage: Bacteria > Pseudomonadati > Pseudomonadota > Gammaproteobacteria > Pseudomonadales > Pseudomonadaceae > Pseudomonas > Pseudomonas sp. 382. The sequence goes on along the minus strand of NZ_PEMX01000015.1, from coordinate 77,386 downwards.
TGCAGCTGGCCTGCGTGGACCAGAGCCGTGAAGACCTCGACGGTTCCAAGACCGTGTTCCAGCAGATCTCCGACGGTTCCGACCAGATCCGCATCGGCAACTACGAGATCCCGTCGCGTACCTACGTTGGCCGCTTCAACTTCAAGGGTGGTGACCAGCAGAAGTTCGTCAAGGACCTGTCCGGTGGTGAGCGTGGCCGTCTGCACCTGGCGCTGACCCTGAAGGAGGGCGGCAACGTCCTGCTGCTCGACGAACCGTCCAACGACCTCGACGTCGAAACCCTGCGTTCCCTGGAAGAAGCCCTGCTGGACTTCCCGGGCGCCGCCATCGTGATTTCCCACGACCGCTGGTTCCTGGACCGTGTTGCCACTCACATCCTGGCGTACGAAGACGACTCGAACGTGGTGTTCTTCGAGGGTAACTACACCGAGTACGAAGCCGACCGCAAGAAGCGCCTGGGCGATGCTGCTGCCCAGCCGCACCGTGTACGGCACAAGAAGCTGGCCCAGTAAGCCGGTTTCTTGATGCACAGAAATGGGGCCCATCGTGGCCCCATTTTTGTGCCTGCCTGGAAAGTGGTGTTGGCTTCATTCGCGGGCATGCCCGCTCCCACAGGTACAGCGCCGGTCTTGAGGTTTGCGAGGTTCCTGTGGGAGCGGGCGCGCCCGCGAAGCAGGCGGCGCGGAAGGCGATTTTGTATACACTTATATAAAACGCACCAAATAATTTCATAAAAACGACATTTCGCCCTATTCCAGTGCGATTGCTTCTTGGTACATTCCAGAAAAAACCAATAAGTCCAATCCTCTTGGTGAGATGTCTACCATGATCGAATCTGTCGACAATTTCCTCGCACGCCTGCAGCAACGCGACCCGGGCCAACCGGAATTCCACCAGGCCGTCGAAGAAGTGCTGCGTACCTTGTGGCCGTTCCTCGAAGCTAACCCGCACTACCTGCAGTCCGGCATCCTCGAACGCATGGTCGAGCCGGAGCGCGCCGTGCTGTTCCGCGTGTCGTGGGTCGATGACCAGGGCAAGGTGCAGGTCAACCGCGGTTACCGCATCCAGATGAGCAGCGCCATCGGCCCCTACAAGGGCGGCCTGCGCTTCCACCCGTCGGTGAACCTGAGCGTGCTCAAGTTCCTGGCCTTCGAACAGGTGTTCAAGAATTCCCTCACCTCGCTGCCCATGGGCGGCGGCAAGGGCGGTTCGGACTTCGACCCGAAAGGCAAGAGCGATGCCGAAGTCATGCGCTTCTGCCAGGCCTTCATGAGCGAGCTGTACCGCCACATCGGTGCTGATTGCGACGTGCCGGCTGGTGACATTGGCGTGGGCGCCCGCGAGATCGGCTTCATGTTCGGCCAGTACAAGCGCCTGGCCAACCAGTTCACGTCGGTGCTGACCGGCAAGGGCATGACCTACGGCGGCAGCCTGATCCGCCCCGAAGCCACTGGCTACGGCTGCGTGTACTTCGCTGAAGAAATGCTCAAGCGCCAGAACCTGCGCATCGATGGCCGTCGCGTGGCCATTTCCGGTTCCGGCAACGTCGCCCAGTACGCTGCCCGCAAGGTCATGGACCTTGGCGGCAAGGTGATTTCGCTGTCCGACTCCGAAGGCACCCTGTACGCCGAATCTGGCCTGACCGATGCCCAGTGGGACGCGCTGATGACGCTGAAGAACGTCAAGCGCGGCCGCATCAGCGAGCTGGCTGAACAGTTTGGCCTGGAGTTCCGCAAGGGCCAGACCCCGTGGAGCCTGCCGTGTGACATCGCCCTGCCATGCGCCACGCAGAACGAGCTGGACATCGAAGACGCCCGCACCCTGCTGCGCAACGGCTGCATCTGCGTGGCCGAAGGCGCCAACATGCCGACTACCCTGGCGGCGGTCGACCTGTTCATCGAGGCCGGGATCCTGTACGCACCGGGCAAGGCATCCAACGCCGGCGGCGTAGCCGTATCGGGCCTGGAGATGTCGCAGAACGCCATGCGCCTGCTGTGGACGGCGGGTGAAGTGGACAGCAAACTGCACAACATCATGCAGTCGATTCACCATGCCTGCGTGCATTACGGTGAAGAAGCCGACGGCACGGTCAATTATGTGAAGGGCGCCAACATCGCCGGTTTCGTCAAGGTCGCCGATGCCATGCTGGCGCAAGGCGTGGTCTGACTCCAGCTTCCTGGGGGGCGCAGAGCGACCCCCAGGCATCAAGTCTCGATCTCGACCACCTCGATCGTTTGATCGCCCGCCGGTCGCCGCCACAGTATTTCATCCCCAGGCCCGGCCCCAAGCAATGCCCGCCCCAGCGGTGATCCCCAGTTGATCATCCCGCGGGCGGCATCTGCCTCGTCCTCGCCCACCAGTTGCACTACGTGCTCCTGTTCCTGTTCATCGACGAACCGGACCCGGCTGCCAATCTGCACTTTGCTGCGCGAAGTCGCCTCCGGCACTACCTGGGCGCTCTGCGCCCGCGCGCTGAAATAGCGCAAATCCCGCTCGGTATCGGCCAGGCGCTGCTGGTCACCGCGCTCGCCCTGCGCCTGCAACGCGCTGCGCAAGGCATTCAGTTCACGCACGCGTTGTTGCAGCTGGCGCAGGCCATTGGCAGTGACGTAATTGGGTTGGTCGCTGACGCGCCGCTCCACCGGCTGATCGGCCTGGGCAGCGGCTTGGTCTTCGTTGACGAATGCTCGGCTCATGCAATGGCCTCCTTGTGCTGGAGACCAGCATGGCAGGCCGACGGTTTCAATGGATGTCCATTTGCGACTCAGTCGTGGCGGTAGGCACGGGCGGCGCCCCGGTCTTTCTCCTGCTGCCACTGGCGATCACGTTCGTCCCAGAAGCGCTCGTGGTACTGGCGCTGCTCCTCGCTGTCCTGCATCGCCTGGCATTGACGGAACCCATCGTCCCAGCCGGTCTCGTAGTGGCGCTCGTGCAAGTAGCGCGGTACGTCCTTCTTGAAGTCGCCCACCATCAGCCCGGCCGCCTGGCGGCCGCTGCTGCAACCGTCCTGGTAGCCGTCGGCGTAGGCGGGGGGATAACCGTGGTTGACCATCTGATCATGGGTGGTTTCGCAACCCGCCAGCAACAACGCAACGCACAAGCCGAACCAGTACCGCGACATGACCACCTGGACCCTTTGGGATATACCGCAAAGTCTAGGTGGCGATTTGTCGGGGAGGTGTCAAAACAGTGTCAAAGAGTCGGTTGGTTCACATTGCGGTTATCGAGGCTGGTGGCCCTTTCGCTGGCGCGCCCGTTCCCACAGCAACTGCACATGCCCGAAGGGCGTTGGCGTATCCGTGGGAGCGGGCAAGCCCGCGAAAGGCCGCAAAGCGGCCTCAATAGTGATACCACTTCAGCTCCAGCATCACTTCATTCTGCGCCGTCGCCAGGTGGCTGAACTCCCGCGAAGCACTCAACCGCACCCCCAGGTTCTGGCTGATCTCCCACTGCTGGTTCAGGCTCACACTGCGCCGTACCTCGCCATTGGTGAAGTAATCACCCTTGGCCTCCAGTGTCATGTTGCCCAGCCCGTTGCGCCACAGCAGCCCGCCATTGAACCCCGTCGCCGGGGCGACGAACTGGGCGAAGTCGTTGTGGTGCTCGATTCGCAACGTGCCCAGGGCGAAGCCCAGCAAGCCATCGGCCAGCTGCCAGGTACCCCCGGCGCCGCCGTTCACATGGCTCACCAGTACCTCGTCGTCATGCTTGCCCGGCACCCGTTCCAGGCCGCCAGCGACTTGCCAGGACCATGGCTTTAGCAGCTCGTTGCGTGGCGTCAGCGAGCGGATGGTGGCCAGGTCCAGGCGCTGTACCTGCCAGTCGTTGCCTTCGTACTGGCGCACTTTCAGTTGCAGAATTTCGATTTGCGCCCCCAACGGGAAGCCGTAGGCGTTGTCGTTGAGGTCGTGGTAGGCCATGCGCAGGCCGTATTCGGCGTAGGCGCGGTCCTCTCGGGTGCCCGCGCCCAGTTGCCAGGTTCGCGAGTCATGGCCGTCCTCTGGCAGGCCAGGGCGCTCGATCTGCAACGGCGGCGGCGGGTTGCTGTTGATTGCCCGCAGAAGCTCGAAGCTGCGCTTGGCCTGCCCAGGGTCTCGCGCTTGGCCGTTGGCCCGGTAGCGCTCCAGGCGGTAAGCCGCATCCTGCACCAGTGCCTGGCGCTCGCGGGGCAGGGCTTTGAATTCAGGGCTTTGCAACTGCGCGGTATCGGCGCTGACGGCCAGCACCTGGCGCTTCTCGTCATGGTCCAGCGGCTCGGCCCGGGCCAGCAGTTCGCGTTCGCGTGACGGGCGGTAGGTTTCGCTGGCGACCAGGCCGGACTGCTTCACCGCTTTCACCGTGTCCGTCGGGATGGCAGTGAGCGGGAATTGCGAGGTCAGGTCCAGGCTTGGCCGGGCCACCTGCAACAGCTCCAGCAGGCGGTAGGAGCAGTTTTCGTCGAAGAAGAAGTAGTCGAACTGGATCTGCTTCAGCTCCCAGACGTGCTCGACCATGCGCCCGGTTTCTTCGGGCGTCAGGTCCAGCTGGTATTCCCACAGGTCGCGGTTCTCCAGGCTGCGGTATTCGGAGAGCTTTTCCTGGTAGGGCATCAGCGCGAACAGGCCTGGGTAGCCACCCATCAGGCCCTTCCAGGCATACAGGATGCTGTTGTCGCTGCCTTCGATGTAGGCGCCGAAGTTGATTGCGTAGCTCAGCAGCGTGGTGTCGTCGCTGCGGGTGTTGGACTGGTCGATGCGCAGCAAGGTGTGGCCGAACATCGACGACGGGCTGTTGAGGTAGGCCGCCGGGAAAATCAGCGCCGCGCTGTGCGGGTCGATCGACTGGTACCAGGTCTTGAATTCCTGGCAGTCCGGTTGCGGCAGGTCTTTAAGGTCCAGCTGTTCACGCAGCCAACGGGTGCGCGCGGGGAATACGCATTGGGCGTGCTTGTCGCCCAGGCTGGCTGGGGCGTACAGCGCTGCAACCGTGGCCTTGAGCTCCTGGTCCGGGTGGTGCGCGCCGTCCTCGGCGAGGAAGAAGGCATCATCGTCCACATAGCTGCGCCAGCCGCCGAGCTTGGCGGTTTCATAGTGGCCCAGGGCAATCCAGTAAGGGGTGTTGGCCAGTTGCTGGATACGGCCTGAGTCCAGCACGGGCATGGCATGTACGGGGGCGCAGGCACACAGCGCCAGGGATGCGAGGCGTTTGAGCATGTCGGGCAACTACTTCTTAACGATGCCGAAGAAAGGCGAAACCCGCCCCGGAGGCCGGGGCGGGGGTAGCTGCACTCAGGCCTCGGTGGCGTATTTGGCCAGGCGTGGGTCGTTCTTCAGAACGGCCAGGGTATTGCTGTGGACAGTCTCGGCAGTCACGTCGGCGCTGCTGAAGATCTGATTGAAGTGCTGGTGGGTGACCGAGGCGAAGTAGCCACGATCTTCCGGAGCGACGCCCAGGACCACGGCGTAGGTGGTCAGGGCTTCGCCCTGGCCCATGGCCATGTCTTCGGACAGCTCGTTCATCATGCCGTTCATGGCGAACCAGGACTTGCCGCCATAGGTCAGCGAGGCCTTGGTCGAGCAGCCGTTGGTGCCGGAGGTCATGCCGAAGGTGGCGTTGCCGGAGGTACCGTTGGTGGTGGAAGCCAGGAAGTGGGCCGGCGTGCCGCGCTGGCCTTCGAACAGCATGTTGCCCCAGCCGCAGTTCGGGCCACCCGGCGCTTCGGCAAGCGCGTTGAGCGAAACCACGGTGAACAGAGTACCCAGAAGAATCCGTTTCATAGCATTGTTCTCTATTTGTCTTAACCAAGGGTCAGGGTTTCTGGCAACTCGGTTGCCAGGTCGGGAAAGCATTTCACCCACCCGCGCAGCTTGGAGTTTAGGCATGATCTAAAGGTTGCGTTGTTGATTGCGAAAAATTTGCTCGCCGATGACATCATCACCGCTGCGACATAAAGTCCCGAGGAACCTTGCAAGGCGCGCGCGGGCAGCGCCAGAATGCTGCGTATCTGCCCCGCCGAAGTAAGGAAACCCAATGCCCGATCCTGTCGCTGCGCGCCTGCGTCTCGCGCCTGAAGCCCTGACCCGGCGTTTCTCCCCCGAGCAGTTTGCCTTTACCAATACCGACGATCTGGAGCCGTTTCGCGGAGTCCTGGGCCAGGAGCGTGCTGTCGAGGCCCTGCAGTTCGGCGTGGCCATGCCGCGCCCGGGTTACAACGTCTATGTGATGGGCGAGCCGGGCACCGGCCGCTTCTCGTTCGTCAAACGCTACCTCAAGGCCGAGGGCAAGCGTCAGCAGACCCCGTCCGACTGGCTTTACGTCAACCATTTCGATGACACCCGCGAGCCACGCGCCCTGGAGCTGCCTTCCGGCAGCGCTGCCGAGTTCATCAACGACATGGGCGGCTTGATCGACAACTTGCTGGCGACCTTCCCGGCGGTGTTCGAGCACCCGTCGTACCAGCAAAAGAAGGGCGCCATCGACCGCGCCTTCAACCAGCGTTATGACCGTGCACTGGACGTGATCGAGCGCGCCTCGCTGGAAAAGGACGTGGCCCTGTACCGCGATGCCAGCAACGTGGCCTTCACCCCGATGGCCGACGGCAAGGCGCTGGACGAAGCCGAATTCGCCCAGTTGCCCGAAGAGGTTCGCGAGCGATTCCACGAGGACATCGCCCTGCTCGAGGAGCGCCTCAACGAGGAGCTGGCCAGCCTGCCGCAATGGAAGCGTGAGTCGAACAACCAGCTGCGTCAGCTCAACGAAGAAACCATCACCTTGGCCCTGCAGCCGCTGCTGGCGCCGCTGTCGGAAAAGTACGCGGAGAACGCGGCGGTCTGCGCTTACCTGCAGTCCGTGCAGTTGAACCTGCTGCGCACCGTGGTCGAGCAGCTGGTTGAAGACAGCAAGACCGATGCTGCTGCGCGCAAGCTGCTTGAAGAACAGTACGCGCCAAGCCTGGTGGTCGGCCACCACGCTGACGGTGGTGCACCGGTGGTATTCGAGCCGCACCCGACCTACGACAACCTGTTCGGGCGCATCGAATACAGCACCGATCAAGGGGCGCTGTACACCTCTTACCGGCAGCTGCGCCCTGGCGCGCTGCACCGCGCCAACGGCGGCTTCCTGATTCTCGAAGCGGAGAAGATGCTGGGCGAGCCGTTCGTCTGGGACGCCCTCAAGCGCGCCCTGCAGTCGCGCAAGCTGAAGATGGAGTCGCCGTTGGGCGAGCTGGGCCGCGTAGCCACGGTCAGCCTGACGCCGCAGATGATTCCGCTGAACATCAAGCTGGTGATCATCGGTTCGCGCCAGCTGTACTACGCGCTGCAGGACCACGACCCGGACTTCCAGGAGATGTTCCGTGTGCTGGTCGACTTCGACGAAGACATGCCGATGGTCGACGAGAACCTCGAGCAGTTCGCCCAGCTGCTGCGCACCCGCACCAACGAAGAAGGCATGGCACCGCTGACCAGCGATGCGGTGGCGCGCCTGGCTACTTACAGCGCTCGCCTGGCGGAAAACCAGTCGCGCCTGTCGGCACGCATTGGCGACCTGTTCCAGCTGGTCAGCGAGGCGGATTTCATCCGTCAGCTGGCCAGTGACGAAATGACCGACGCCGGGCACATCGAGCGGGCGCTCAAGGCCAAGGCCACCCGTACCGGGCGTGTCTCGCAGCGGGTGCTCGATGACATGCTCGCAGGCATCATCCTGATCGACACGGAAGGCGCGGCGATCGGCAAGTGCAACGGCCTGACCGTGCTCGAAGTCGGCGATTCGGCTTTCGGCATGCCAGCGCGCATTTCCGCCACCGTCTACCCGGGCGGCAGCGGCATCGTCGACATCGAACGTGAGGTCAACCTCGGCCAGCCGATCCACTCCAAGGGCGTAATGATCCTTACGGGCTACCTGGGCAGCCGCTATGCCCAGGAATTCCCCCTGGCGATTTCCGCCAGCATCGCCCTGGAGCAGTCCTACGGCTATGTCGATGGCGACAGCGCCTCGCTGGGTGAGGCTTGCACGCTGATCTCGGCGTTGTCGCGCACGCCGCTCAAGCAGTGCTTCGCCATCACCGGTTCGATCAACCAGTTCGGTGAAGTGCAGGCGGTGGGTGGGGTCAACGAGAAGATCGAAGGCTTCTTCCGCCTCTGCGAGGCACGTGGCCTGACGGGCGAGCAGGGGGTGATCATTCCGCGCGCCAACGTCGCCACGCTGATGCTCGACGAGCGCGTGTTGCAGGCGGTCGAGAACGGCATGTTCCACGTCTATGCAGTCAGCCAGGCTGATGAAGCGTTGAGCCTGCTGGTGGGCGAAGAAGCTGGTGAACTCAACGATAAAGGCGTCTTTACCGAAGGCAGCGTCAACGCCCGGGTGGTCGAACGCTTGCGCGAGATCGCCGAGATGATCAGCGAGGAAGAGATCGAGAAGGCAGAAAAGGAACGGCTGGAAGAGGTGATTGCCCAAGCCAAGCCGGCCTGAGTCAAAAAATCGGCGCTGGCGGCCAAGTGCTACCGTTCAGCGCCGGTTTTCCATCTTTCTATGCCGTTCTTCTATGCTGGAACTTAAGGACGGTATCAGGGTTCAGGATGGAAACAGCCTGGTTTTCAGGCTGAACAGGGCTCATTGGAGGGGACGCGGCCATGCGCAACCTCAGCCTTACTCGCCAGTGCCTGGGCCTGGTGACCCGCATTGAATGCAGCATCCGCCCACTGGCCGGTGACAACGGCATGTGGACGCTGCTGTTTGCCGCCGGCATGGCCGGTGAACAACCCTCGGCAATCAAAGCCCAGGGGCCGTTCCATGGGCCGGTAGTGGCCGAGTCCGTGCTCAGCGCCATCGTCGACAGCTTGACGCTGCATGGGTATCAGGTGGCCGACGATCCACAGATCTGGTGCCTGCACCTGCAGGCTCAGCTGCGCCGGATCAATGGCGAACGCTGCCGCAATCTGGGGGACTACCAGTTCCATCCTGAAACCTGAGCACTCTTTGTCAGCGGTGCGGCATCAGGCCGCAGGCTTTTGCTGTCACAGGTGGCTGGCTATACTCGCGGCCGAATTTCCAGTCACCTGACGAGTCCCAAATTCTCCATGGAACGTATTCTCGAAAACGCGATGTATGCCTCGCGCTGGCTGCTCGCTCCCATCTACTTCGGGCTGTCCCTCGGCCTGCTGGCCCTGGCGCTGAAGTTCTTCCAGGAAGTTGTCCACGTCCTGCCCAACGTCTTTGCCCTCAGTGAAGCCGACCTGATTCTGGTCATCCTGTCGCTGATCGACATGTCGCTGGTTGGCGGCCTGTTGGTAATGGTGATGATTTCCGGCTACGAGAACTTCGTGTCGCAGCTGGACATCGACGAGAGCAAAGAAAAGCTCAACTGGTTGGGCAAGATGGATTCTTCGTCGCTGAAGATGAAAGTAGCCGCCTCGATCGTGGCGATTTCTTCGATCCACCTGCTGCGGGTGTTCATGGATGCGCAGAACATCTCCACCGACTACCTGATGTGGTACGTGATCATCCACATGACCTTCGTGGTCTCGGCGTTCTGCATGGGATACCTGGACAAGCTGACCAAGCACTGACAGCTGTCGCGGTCATTGTGGGAGCGGCCTTGCGTCGCGAAAGGGCCGCAGCGCGGCCCCAGATATCAGCGTTGGTGCATAGATTGCTGGGGCCGCTTTGCGGCCCTTTCGCGACGCAAGGCCGCTCCCACAAAGGATCAAACCAACTGACGAGCGGCGTCAGTAATGCCTTGTGCAATCATTAGATTCGTACAAAAAATGAGCACTCATGCGTGGTTCCCATAGCGAGGTGCTCTCATGAACCTGCATCAGCTCAACACCGAGGCCAGGGCCGGCCATGTCGACGAACTGAACCTCATTGCCATCGAGGGCGGCGACTACCTGATCGAAGCGCGGATCAAAGGCCATCCCCATCCCCTGTCCGATACCCGCGGTGAGCGCTTGCGCGTGCACTCGGTGGAGGATGCGCGCAAGTTGTTGCAGACCATCCCGATGGTGTCGATGAACCTTGTGCACTGGTCGGTGCAGGACGAGATGTGTGGCATGGGCATGCACCCCGAAGAAGATTTGAAGGTGCCGATTTCCCAGCGTTCGGCCTGGTAGCTGCTCGCGGCTGCCCAGTGTGCTAGGCTGCTCGCCCTTTTCATCAAGGGCGCGGCTGCACTGCGCCCTGCAGTGGAGCATGACCATGTCCGAACTCAACCTGTCCACCGACGAAACGCGCGTCAGCTACGGCATTGGCCGTCAACTGGGCGGCCAGCTGCGTGACAACCCGCCGCCAGGCGTGAGCCTGGAAGCCATCCTGGCCGGCCTGACCGATGCTTTCAACGGCGCCGAAAGCCGTGTCAACGAAGCCGACCTGTCGGCCAGCTTCAAGGTCATCCGTGAGCTGATGCAAGCCGAAGCTGCCGCCAAGGCTGAAGCCGCCGCAGCCGCTGGCAAGGCTTTCCTGGTCGAAAACGCCAAGCGTGACGGCATCACCACCCTGGCTTCGGGCCTGCAGTTCGAAGTGCTGACCGCAGGTGAAGGCGCCAAGCCGACCCGCGAAAGCAACGTCCGCACCCATTACCACGGCACCCTGATCGACGGCACTGTGTTCGACAGCTCCTACGATCGTGGCCAGCCTGCCGAATTCCCGGTTGGCGGCGTGATCGCTGGCTGGACCGAAGCCCTGCAGCTGATGAACGCGGGCAGCAAATGGCGCCTGTACGTGCCGAGCGAGCTGGCCTACGGCGCGCAAGGCGTTGGCAGCATCCCGCCGCACAGCGTACTGGTGTTCGACGTCGAGCTGCTCGACGTTCTGTAAGACCTGCTTGAGGCCATTCGCGGGTAAACCCGCTCCCACAGGGCACTGCACAGAGTTCTGTGGGAGCGGGTTCACCCGCGAAGAGGCCGGGCCTGCCAGCCTCAGTTCCAGTCTGTTCCCCCGGGGCGCAACGCCCGCGCATAGCAGAACAGAAACAAATTCCGCACCAATTCCTTGAGCACGATCGGCTCGCTCGAGTTCAGCCCGCTGAAGTCCAGGTCACCCTGGTCGCGCAGCTCGTCCAGTGCTTCTTCTTCGAGCACTGCGCACACCTCACCGGTTTCCCGATGGAGGATGCGCAGATAGGGGTGGGGGCGGTCCAGCCAGGCGTCGATCAGATAAGTCATGGAGATTCTCCTTGGAAAACGGCTCCAATGAGAATAATTCTTATTATCTGAATGGCAAGCGCCAATTGGCAGATTTTGTAATCAGACCTTGCGCACGAATTCCGACTTGAGCTTCATTGCACCGATGCCATCGATCTTGCAGTCGATGTCGTGGTCGCCATCGCACAGGCGGATGTTCTTCACCTTGGTGCCGACCTTGACCACCAGGGACGAGCCCTTGACCTTGAGGTCCTTGATCACGGTAACGGTATCGCCGTCCTGCAGGACGTTGCCGACCGAATCCTTCTTCACTACGTCATCGCTGGCCGCCTCGGCTTCACCGCTGGCCGACCACTCGTGGGCGCACTCAGGGCAGATCAGCTGGCTGCCATCCTCGTAGGTGTATTCGGAGTTGCATTTAGGGCAGGGAGGCAGGGTGCTCACTTCGGTTCCTTAAACAGACAGACGGTTAAAGGCCCATATTGTATAAGGTCTAGCGGCAGAAGTAATTTTGTCCGGACAAATGCATCGCGGGTAAACCCGCCCCCACAGCGTTTGCACAATCTGTGGGAGCGGGTTTACCCGCGAATGAAGGCGACTCGATCTGTCAGTGGGTTCGCGCGACGGCAAACTCACTCAGTTCAACCAGCGCATCCCGGTATTCGCTGGCTGGCAGCACTTCCAGGCACTCGATGGCACGCTTGACGTAGTCCCGTGCCAGTTCGGCGGTGTACTTCAGTGCGCCAGAGGCGTTGACGGCCTCGCGAATCTGCTCCAGATCTTCCAGGCCGCCCTTCTGGATCGCCTTGCGCACCAGTGCCGCCTGCTCCGGCGTCCCTTCGCGCATGGTGTAGATCAGCGGCAGGGTCGGCTTGCCTTCTGCCAGGTCGTCGCCGACGTTCTTGCCCAGGGCTTCGGCATCGCCTTCGTAGTCGAGCAGGTCGTCGACCAGCTGGAAAGCCACGCCCAGGTGGTCACCAAAGGTGCGCAGGGCTTCGCGCTGCGCTTCGCTGGCTTCGGCCAGTGCCGCGGCGCTGTGGGTCGAGGCTTCGAACAGCATGGCGGTCTTGCCGCGGATGACGTCCATGTAGACCTCTTCGGTGGTGCTGGCATCGCGTACCCGCGACAACTGCAGCACTTCGCCCTCGGCGATTACCCGGGTGGCCTTGGAGAGGATCTGCATGACCGGCATCGAGCCCAGTTCGACCATCATCTCGAACGAACGCGAATAGAGGAAATCGCCTACCAGGACGCTCGGCGCGTTGCCCCACAGGGCGTTGGCGGTGGAGCGGCCACGGCGCATGCCGGACATGTCGACCACATCGTCATGCAGCAAGGTGGCGGTGTGCAGGAACTCGATGGTCGCGGCCAGCAGGCGCAGGTCGGCGCCTTCACGGCCCAGGGCCTTGCCGCACAGCAGGACCAGCAGCGGACGCAGGCGCTTGCCACCGGCCGACGTGATATAGTCGCCGATCTTCGATACCAGCGGCACGCGCGAGGTCAGCTGCTTCTTGATGATCTCGTCGACGGCGCTGAAATCTTCAGCCACCGCGCGGTAGAAGGTTTGGGGTTGCATCGGCTGCTCCAGTGAGGTTGCGCGGCATGCTAGGTCGCGGGTCCCGGTGTGTCAAGGCGCGGTGCCCGCTGGCCGGGGGCGGGACTTGCAAGCAAAACCGGGGTTGCGTACAATCGCGCACCCTAACTTCCTGGGCAGCACCTGCCTTACGCAATTGCACAGGGCCGTTCCAGCCCCATGCAGCCATGCCAGCCAATACTCATCATATAAAGCGCTGGGTGAGCAGGATTATCGGAGAAATACCATGTCTTACGCAGTAATCGTTACCGGCGGCAAGCAGTACAAAGTCGCTGAAGGTGAATTCCTCAAGATCGAAAAGCTGGAAGTCGCCACTGGCGAATCCGTGACTTTCGACCGCGTCCTGCTGGTTGCCAACGGTGAAGAAGTCACCATCGGCGCACCAGTCGTCGCCGGCGCTAAAGTGGTTGCCGAAGTCGTTTCGCAAGGCCGTCACGACAAGGTTCGTATCATCAAGTTCCGTCGTCGTAAGCACCACATGAAGCGTATGGGCCACCGCCAGTGGTTCACCGAGATCAAAATCACCGGTATCCAGGCTTAATCGCCTCGGTCCCCTGAATTTATTTGGAGAATTGAACCATGGCTCACAAGAAGGCTGGTGGTAGTACTCGTAACGGTCGCGACTCAGAATCGAAACGCCTTGGCGTGAAGATGTATGGCGGCCAGGTTATCAAACCAGGCAACATCATCGTCCGTCAGCGCGGCACCGAATTCCACGCTGGCTACGGCGTTGGCATGGGCAAGGACCACACCTTGTTCGCCAAGATCGAAGGCGTGATCAAGTTCGAGAAGAAAGGCGAGTTCATGCGCCGTTACGTGAGCATCGTCGCCGCTTAATCGCGACGTCGCTCCAGAAGCCCCGTCACGCGACGGGGCTTTTTCGTTTGTGGTGAGCCTCTTGCAAAGCTGTTTGTATGGGCTGCCGGCGTGGGTTTCTACGGTCGTACGGGGCCGCCGCGCTCATTTTTGCAAGAGCCTCAGGTTTTTCAGTATTCAACTCGCCCGCAGGCGAGAGGCGGTTTTGAATGAAGTTTGTTGACGAAGTATCCATCCGGGTCAAGGCCGGTGACGGCGGTAACGGTTGCATGAGCTTCCGCCGCGAGAAGTTCATCGAGAACGGCGGCCCCAACGGCGGCGACGGTGGTGATGGTGGCTCGGTGTACATGGTTGCCGACGAAAACCTCAACACCCTGGTCGACTACCGCTACACCCGTCACCACGAAGCCCAGCGTGGTTCCAATGGCGGCAGCACCGATTGCACCGGGAAGAAGGGCGAGGACCTGTTCCTGCGTGTGCCAGTCGGCACCACCGTGATCGATGCCTCGACCCAGGAAGTGATCGGTGACCTGGTCACTCCAGGCCAGAAGCTGATGGTCGCCCAGGGCGGCTGGCACGGCCTGGGTAACACCCGCTTCAAGTCCAGTACCAACCGTGCGCCGCGCCAGACCACACCGGGCAAGCCAGGTGAACAGCGCGACCTGAAGATGGAGCTGAAGGTCCTGGCCGACGTCGGTCTGCTCGGCCTGCCGAACGCAGGCAAGAGCACCTTCATTCGCTCGGTTTCGGCCGCCAAGCCTAAGGTCGCCGACTATCCGTTCACGACCCTGGTACCGAACCTGGGCGTGGTCAGCGTCGACCGCTGGAAGAGCTTCGTCATCGCCGACATCCCCGGCCTGATCGAAGGTGCCTCCGACGGTGCCGGCCTGGGTATCCGCTTCCTCAAGCACCTGGCGCGTACCCGCGTGCTGCTGCACCTGGTCGACCTGGCGCCGCTGGACGGCAGCAGTCCGGCCGATGCCGCTGAAGTCATCATCAACGAGCTGACCCGCTTCAGCCCGTCGCTGACCGACCGCGAGCGCTGGCTGGTACTGAACAAGTCCGACATGCTGATGGAAGACGAGCGCGAAGAGCGGGTCAAGGAAGTGATCGAGCGCCTCCAGTGGGAGGGCCCGGTCTATGTGATCTCGGCAATCTCCAAGCAAGGTACCGAGCAGCTCAGTCACGACCTGATGCGCTACATCGAAGACCGCGCCGACCGCCTGGCCAACGACCCGGCCTACGCCGAGGAACTGGCCGAACTGGATCAACGTATCGAAGACGAAGCCCGCGCCCAGCTGCAGGCCCTGGACGACGCCCGTACCCTGCGTCGTACCGGCGTCAAGAGCGTGCACGACATCGGCGACGACGACGATGCCTGGGACGATGATTTCGAGGACGACGAAGACGGCCCGGAAATCATTTACGTGCGCGACTGATCGGTTGCAGTACACTAAACGCCGCTCTCGGGAGCGGCGTTTTTGTATCCACGGTATCTATAGATTCGGCATAGGTTGGAAGAAGATGCGAAGCAAGGTGACGGGCGCCAAGCGCTGGGTCGTGAAGATTGGCAGTGCCCTGCTGACCGCTGATGGCAAGGGTCTCGACCGCGGCGCCATGGCCGTATGGGTCGAGCAGATGGTCGCGCTGCGTGAAGCAGGCGTGGAGTTGGTACTGGTCTCCTCCGGGGCCGTGGCTGCCGGCATGAGCCAGCTGGGCTGGACTTCGCGACCGAGTGCGATGAACGAGTTGCAGGCCGCTGCCTCGATTGGCCAGATGCGCCTGGTGCAGGCCTGGGAAACGAGCTTCGGCGAGCACGGCAAACACACCGCGCAGATCCTCCTGACCCACGACGACCTGTCCGACCGCAAGCGTTACCTGAACGCCCGCAGTACCCTGCGTACCCTGGTTGACCTGGGCGTGGTACCGGTGATCAACGAAAACGACACCGTGGTCACTGACGAGATCCGCTTCGGCGATAACGACACCTTGGCCGCGCTGGTGGCCAACCTGGTGGAAGCCGACCTGCTGGTGATCCTCACCGACCGCGACGGCATGTTCGACGCCGACCCGCGCAACAACCCCGAAGCCCAGCTGATCTACGAAGCCCGTGCCGACGACCCGTCGCTCGACGCCGTGGCCGGTGGTACCGGTGGTGCGCTGGGCCGGGGCGGCATGCAGACCAAGCTGCGTGCCGCACGCCTGGCAGCCCGTTCCGGCGCCCACACGATCATCATCGGTGGCCGCATCGAGCGAGTGCTGGATCGCCTGAAAGCCGGTGAGCGCCTGGGTACGCTGCTGTCGCCCGAGCGCGGCATGCTGGCGGCACGCAAGCAGTGGCTGGCTGGCCACCTGCAGACCCGCGGCACCCTGGTGCTCGACGCAGGTGCCGTGCAGGCGTTGCGCGAGGCGAACAAGAGCCTGCTGCCGGTCGGCGTGAAGACGGTGCAGGGCAGTTTCCGCCGTGGCGAGATGGTGGTCTGCGTAGGCCCGGATGGCGTCGAAGTGGCCCGTGGCCTGGCCAACTACAGCGCGCTGGAGGCACAGAAGATCATCGGCCAGCCGTCCGATCAGATCGAGGCCTTGCTGGGCTACATCGCCGAGCCGGAGCTGGTGCACCGCGACAACCTGGTGCTGGTATGAAGCTGCTCAAGCGGGTAATCGCGATGGCGGTCCTTACCCTGCCGGTGCTGGCCGGGGCCGAGGAGATCGGCCAGGTGTCCACCGTGTTCAAGTTCCTTGGGCCGAATGATCGCATCGTGGTCGAGGCGTTCGATGATCCCAAGGTCGAGGGTGTGACCTGCTACCTGTCGCGGGCCAAGACTGGCGGCGTGAAGGGTGGTTTGGGCTTGGCGGAAGATCGGGCGGAGGCTTCGATTGCCTGCCGTCAGGTAGGGCCGATCAACTTCAAGGGTGAACTGAAAGACGGTGAGGAGGTGTTCAAGGAGCGCACCTCGCTGGTATTCAAGACCATGCAGGTGGTGCGCTTCCTCGACAAGAAGCGCAATACGCTGGTTTATCTGGTGTACAGCGACCGCATGATCGAAGGCAGCCCGCAGAATGCGGTGACGGCGATCCCGATCCTGCCTTGGGCTCATTGATAGCCTGGTAGATCGCCGGGAGGCCTTTGGCCTCCTTTCGCGACACAAGGCCGCTCCCACATTGGCCGGTGTACGCAGGACCTTTGTGGGAGCGGCCTTGTGTCGCGAAAGGGCCGCAATGCGGCCCCAGATTCCTCAGGCCAACTCCTCAGCCTGATCCTCGCGCACGATAGCCTTCACCTCATCCAGCCGGCTGATGTACTTCCAGTCCGCCTCGTCGATGTAGATGCCATTCGGCCCGCTGCCACCTTCCAGGTCGATCGCCACGCGTGCCGACACCTGCGGCTTCACGCTCGCCAGAATCGGCACGAAGCCCAGTTGCAGGCTGGTTTCCAGCAGTGCCGCCTGGTTGCGTTCGTCGATGTCCGCCGCCTCGTCGAGGTAGTACGGCAGGCGAATGCGCCCGGCCAGGTCACGGTCCATCAGGTGCAGCAACAGGTACATGTTGGTCAGCGCCTTGATGGTCATGGTGGTGCCGTTGGATGCCGCGCCGTCGATGTCGGCGTGGATGATCGGTTGGCCGTTGACCTTGGTGATCTCGAACGCAAGCTCGAACAGGTCCTTCAGGCCCAGCTGGTTATGGTTTGCAGCCACCAGCCGCGCCAGGTACTCCTTGGCCTCTTCGTTCTTGTTGTCCTGCTCGGCGCTCTGGGTCAGGTCGAACACCGACAGGGTCTCGCCTTCCTCGTACTGGCCGGCGCTGTGGATGATCTGGTCGATGTGCTTGAGCGCTTCCTTGTTCGGCGCCAGCACTACGCGGAAGCTTTCCAGGTTGGAGACCTGGCGTTTGTTGATCTCGCGGTTGAACAGGGCCAGCTGGTGCTCGAGGCTGTCGTAGTCGCTGCGGATGTTGCGCAGGGTCCGGGCGATGTCGGTGACTGCGGCGCGGCGCGCCTTGGCCAGGGTCAGGGCTTCGTCGGTGCGGTGCGCGTAGGCGTTCACCAGCAGCTGCAGGCGGCGCTCCATGTCGTCTTCGCTGTCGAACTTGGCCACGCCCTTGAGGCGCACCTGGGCATATAGCGCCTCGATCTGGTTGTCGACGCGTTGCAGGGCCTGCCAGCTGTCCTGATAGTCGTTGAGCATCGGCAGCAGGTTTTCCATGGAGTCGTCGACTTCTTCCATGAACGGCGTACCGTAGGGCAGGTCGGCCGGCAGCAGCTGACGGCGGCGCAAGGCGTCTTCCAGGGTGCGCTGCTTGGATTCCAGGTCGCCGATCTGGCGGCCGACCAGCTGCAGCTTGGCCGACAGCTGCTGGACGCGCTCGGTGAAGGCGTCGCTGGAGCGCTTGAGCTCGTCCTGGGCGGCTTCCAGCTGCGCCAGTTGCTCCAGCTTCTCGGGCTCTTCGGCACTCAGGGTTTCGCTGCGGCGGTAGTCTTCAAGGGCCTTCTGGGCGTCCAGCACTTCCTGGTACAGGGCTTCTGTCTGCGCCTTGGAGGCGGTACGGTCGGCGGCGACCTGTTGCTGGGTCTTGAGCTGCTTGAGCTCTTTTTCCAGGCGCTCCTTCTGGTCGCGCAGGGCGGCGCGGTCGGCCAAGGCCTGCAGCGCTGGCGGGTCGATGTTGGAGAGGTCGATGGACAGGCCAGGGGCCTCGAAGCGCTCGCCCTTGAAGCTGTCGAGCACGGCTTCCAGGGACTTCACCCACAGGTCGCTGTCGTCCAGTTCGATGCCGCGCTCGCCCAGCGGCAAGCTGAACAGCGCGCCGTTGAACAGGCGCATCAGGCGGTCGACGTCCTGCTGCGAGAATTCTTCGCGCAGGCGGGCGTAGCTGTTGTTGTCGGCGTGGTCGAGCTGCTGCTTGACCTGCTTGAGGCGTTTTTCCAGGTCGCGCACGCGCTCGTCGAGGTCTTCGGCGCTGAACTGGCGCGACTGCGCCAGGGCGCCGGCCAGTTCGTCGTGGGCGTCCTTGGCGGCCAACAGGCCCTGTTCCAGCACCTTGACGTCATCGACCAGGGCGAAGCGGTGCTTGAGCACCGACAGCTCGCCGAGCCAGCGCTGGATGCCGGTGATTTCACGCTCCAGGCGCATCAGCTCCTGGGTGCCGCCACGCTGGTCGTTCTGCAGGCGGTCCTGCTCGCCACGGTAGTGCTCGGCCTGGATCACCAGCTCTTCCTTGCGCGCCATGGCGTACTCCTGCCAGGTGCCCAGCAGGTTGTCGAGCAGCGGCGAAAGGCGGTGCAGCTTGCCGCGCAGGATGTCGCGCTGGGCCACGCCACCGGCCAGGGCCTCGACCAGCGGGCCGGCTGCGACCAGGGCGTTGTAGTCCTGCTCCATGCGGCGCACGTCGCGGAAGGCTTCTTCACAGGCGGCGATGTAGTCGACGCTGCCCGAACGCAGGCTGTGCTCGAAGGCGTCGAGGAACAGCTGCTTGAGCTTGGCCGCTGTGATCTCGCGCATGTGCAGCAGGTTGATGAACAGTGCGCGGAAGGTTTTCAGGCTCTGCTCGCTGGTGGAGCGCAGCGGGATCAGGGTCAGGTCCAGCGGGCACGAAGTGTGGCCGCCGACCAGCAGCCGGCGCAGTTCGTCGGGCTTGAGCTCATAGGCCTTCAGGCCCAGGCGCTCGAGGTTGGTGAACAGCTCTTTCTGGCGCAGGCAGGTGTCGTTCTTCTGGTAGTGAGCCAGGTCCAGCTCGCCTTTGTAGGCAAAGAACTGATGCCCGAAACCGCCGCCGGGGCCGCGGCCGACCACGCCGATCACGTGCGTGCCGTGGGGCAGGTTCAGTTCGCAGAGGATGTACGAGGTGTCGCTGGCGAAGTAGAACCGGCGCGACTGCTCCAGGCTGTACTTGCCGAAGCTCATGTCGGACATGCGTGCCAGGATCGGGAACTGCAGGGCGTTGATCGACGCCGATTTACCCAGGTTGTTGGCACCATACACCGACAGCGGGTGCTCCAGCGGGAACAGCCCGAGGCTGTAGCCGGCGGTGTTGAGCAGTGCAAAGCGGCGGATGCCGTAGCGTTCCTGGCTCATGCGTCAATCTCCTGTTGCTCTTCGCGGATGGCCCGGGCCAGGGCGTCCTCTTCGCTTTCCTCGCCATCGAATGGGGTGAGGTCGAGCGGGTCGTCGGTGCGGTTGAGTTGTTCCGGGCTTTCTTCCTCGACCAGTACCGGCACCGGCAAGGGCAGGTCGCTGTGCAGGCTGGCGGCCAGGTCGCGGTCCTGCTGCACCGACAGGCACACGTCGAGGAAGCGGTGCATCGGCGGCAGGAAGCGGTAGATGCCGCCTTCTTCGTGGGCGAAGCCGAGCTGGGTCATGCGGCGCATGATCTTTTCTTCCAGCTCGTCGACGGTCTGCACTTCGGCCTGCAGGAACAGGTCGCGGTACTTGTCCAGCAGCGAGGGCAGCTCGTCGCGGCCGATGCTGCCGCCGTCGAGCACGGCCATCGGGTCGCGGCCCTGGTCGGCCAGGTGCTCGACGATGATGAAGGTGAACAGTGACAGGCGCTGGGCAGTCTTGTTGACCTGCGCGGCGGCCTGCTCGGGGACGAAGTAGTAGAAGCCGCGGGTGTCGCACACCAGCTCGAAGCCCAGGGCCTTGAACAGGGTGCGGTACTGGTCCTGGAAGTTCGACAGCTGGGCGTACATTTCAGGGGCGCGGCGGCTGACGTGGAAGCCCTTGAACAGCTCGCGGAAGATCGGCGCGAGCTGGGACAGTTCGGAAAGATCAAGATGCATTGGCTGGGCTCGCGTGGGTTTCAGGTTGCGCTTCGCGGCTGGAGGTCAGGGCGAACGAGCGCAGGCTGACCAGGTGTTCGTGGGTGGTGTACTCGCGCCGTTCCAGGCGTTCGCGCTTGAAGCGCTTCTCCCGCGACAGGCGCGAGAACCAGTACAGCAGTTCGTCGGTGGCGCCTTCGGGTTCCTGATCAAGCAACCAGACCATCAGGTCGGGCAGCGGCAGGGCGTCTTCGCAGCGCTCGAGCATCTCTTTGACCGTGCGTGGCGCACGCGGCAGCGGGCCTTTCTGGGTCTTGTGCGCCTTGGGGAACTTGGCCGGCTTCGGCTCGAAGCGGGCCAGGGCATAGACGTAGGCCTCGACCTGGCTGGCACTGCCGAGGAAGGTGCTCTGCGGGCGGGTGAACAGTGGCATGGCGGCTTGCGGCACGGCATCGATGCCCTTGCGCCGGATCACCGACAGCGCCAGTGCGGCGCCGCGGGTCACGGCGTTGTGCCGGCGCGCTTCTTCACGCAGCGGCAGCAGCAGTTCGCGGGCGTGGCGCAGGGTCAGCTGGGCGCTGGTCTGCATTTCCAGGATGCGCGCGTGGGTGCGCAGCAGCATGTCATCGTCGACCAGATGACCCAGGCGCGCCTGCTCGCCGAGCAGCTTCAGCAGCACGGTCTCGACCTTGCGTACGCCTTGCTCGAACGCGCCGTCGGCGTTCACCAGCTGGATCATCGGCTCGACGTATTCGTCCCAGGTCGCCAGAACTTCGGCGTAGCGCTGGCGCAGCGGGATCTGGCGATTGCTGGTCTTGGCCCGCTCGGCCACGGCAACCAGCGCCTGCTCGTCGTTGTCGAGCTTCTTCAGCACGTCGCGCACGCGCATGTCGAGCAGGCGCAGCTGGCGCGCCAGGTAGTCGCTGTCGCGGTTGTCGAAGGCATCCTGGATATGCCCGGCCAGGCGCTCCAGGTGACGCAGGTAGGCCTCGATCTCCAGGCACAGGCCCAGCCGGTGCTCGCGGCGCAGGTAGGCAAGGAAGTCGTGGATCTGGGCATTGAGCTCGAAGCGGTTCGGGCTTTTGGCCACGGGCACCAGGATGTCCAGGCGGATCCACACGTCGAGCAGCTGGGTGATGTCCTGCGGTGTGCTTTCCACCTGCTGGCGGCTCAGTTGCTGGCGCAGCTCCACCAGGCTCAGGGTGCCCTGGTCGAAACGCTCGCACAGCGGCTCGATCAGGGCCCAGTGTTCGGCTAGGGCGCGCAGGACGCGCTTGGGTTCGATCATTGGCGTCTACTCGTTGCCAAGTAAAAAGGGGGCGATTGTACTTCATCCGAGGGGGAGGATTTCACCCCTTGGTCTGTAATGAGAGATAACCGTTCCACCTGTAAGGCTTTCACCGTCCCTTGTGGGAGCGGGTTCACCCGCGAAGAGGCCGGCACTGGCAGCAAATTTCCGCCGACCAGTTGCAGCACAGCCCGGCCAACAACGTTAGAATGTGCGACGTTTTGAACCCCGGACCCCCGAGCCTTGCTGACCGAACCCCGCCGCCGCGCCTACCTTTCCGCCATGCAAGTGGTGCATTGGCTGCCGCGTGCCGAATTGCCGTTCGCCGCGCCATCGCGAGCCGAGCTGCTGTTGCCGCAGGTGCCGGTAGAGGAAATCGACTTCGAGGTTCGGCCCTCTGCGCCGGCCTCCAGCGAGGCCCCGGCCGCGCCCCAGGCCCGCTCCGGCGAGCGCCCGAAAATCGAGATTCCGCGCCCGGGCAGCACGCCCAAGGCCGCTGCCAGGCCAGTCGAAGCCGAGGAAGAGGCCCCTGCGCCACGTCCGGCCCCGGTGCCACCACCGCGCTTCTCGCTGCAGTTGCTGCGTGCCGGCAGCTGCCTGCTGCTGGTCGAACTGGCTACCGGTCAGCCTTTCCAGAGCCGCGACCCATCCTATCTGTTGCTCAAGGACATGCTGCGTGCCGCCGGCCTGCCCGATGCGCCGCAGATCATCGGCGAGCCGGTGCGCTGGCCGTTGCTGGTGCGGGGCAACATGGACCAGGGCCCGGATGCTGCACGGGATTTTGTCCGGGGCTTCATTCAGGCGCGCCTGGAGCAAAGCCCTTGCAGCGTGCTGTGGCTGATCGGCTTGCCGGCCATGCGTTACGCGGCCAGCGCCGACGAGGCGGCTTATTACCAAGTACTGAAGGTCGATGGCCTGGGTGATGCCTGGGCGTTGCCAGGCCTTGAACTGTTGATGGACGAGCCGCAGCGCAAGGCGGACGTCTGGCAAGCGATGCGCCAGCTGATGGCGCGCTGGAAGAGCGTTGAATGAGTGACTCGATCAGTTTCCGCCTGATGACCGAGGCGGATCTGGATGCCGTGCTTAAGATCGAATATGCCGCGTTCAGTCATCCCTGGACCCGCGGGATTTTCCAGGACGCGCTCAAGTCCTACGAAGTGTGGCTGATGTTCGACGGGCAGCAGCAGGTGGGGCATGGGGTGATCAATGTGATCATTGATGAGGCGCATCTGCTCAACATTACCGTCAAACCCGAGAACCAAGGGCGTGGGCTGGGGCTGAAGCTGCTAGAACACCTGATGGCGCGGGCCTACCAGCTCAATGGTCGTGAGTGCTTCCTCGAGGTACGGGCGAGTAATCAGTCAGCCTATCGCTTGTACGAGCGCTATGGCTTCAATGAGATCGGCCGTCGCCGCGATTACTACCCGGTCGCGGGTGGACGTGAAGATGCGTTGGTGATGGCCTGCACCTTGCTCGAAGACTGAGCAAGCCTGTGCCGGCCTCTTAGCGGGCAAGCCCGCTCTCACAGGTACTGCGCAACATTCGAAATGTGCAGGGTTCCTGTGGGAGCGGGCGAGCCCGCGAAGAGGCCGGAAAGTCGATCACAGTTCCCGCGGCACAACCTCGACCGGCTTGCGCAGGTCCCGCAGGCTTCGGGTCATCTCCCCGGTATTGCACTTCGCGGCTGCCTGCTCTGGTGTGTACTTGCGCACGGTGCGGAAGAACAGCTCACAGGTCTGCTTTTTCTGCGTTACCTGCCACTTGGTCGCGCAGGCATCCAGGGTCATCTTCGGTTCAGCTGCGGGATTACGGCCCATCCCGGCCTGCCAGCAGGCCGCCGTCAAATCCTGGCCCATCATCTTCAGCCCTGCGGCATCGGCCGCATCCTGATTGCCGCCATGGCTGTCCTTGTTTGCCGCATACCAGATCGCGCTTGGGTGGTTGGCACCCAGTACCGGCACGCGCGCACCGGGTTGAGGGCTGATGCTGACCAGGCCCAGTACATCCACCTGCGGCCCGTATTGCTGCTGGACCCAGCTGCGCACTGGTGCGCCGAAGGCGACCATGGGCAGTGGCCGGGTGCCCTGTTGCAGGGTCATTTCCTTGACCATGCGCAGCTGGTAGTCCTTGAAGTAACCATAGGTGTCCGTCAGGGCTGCTCCCGCGCTGGCTGGCGCGGCGATCGGGGCGATGTCGATGATGGTCTGGTAGGCCGGGGTCTGGCCGGCGTCGACGCCGTTGAAGGTCAGCAGTTCGGCCCAGCGGTCGGTCGTGTTGGAACGCAGGTAGTCCTGCGCCTGGGTCAGTGAATAGTCTGGCGGGAAGTGCAGCAGCTCGATGCTGCGGCGATTCTGCAGGGCCATGCCCAGCGGCAGGAACAGATACCAGTCGTAGGACCATTTGCCATCCTTGTTCAGCTGGGTCGCGCCCTTATAGGCCAGCTCGCCACTGTCGAGCAGCTTGCGCAGGGGCTCGGCATAATTGGCGGGCACGTCGCTGATGGTGGCGTGCAGCCGGTCGTGGTCACGGCTGACGTGCACCTGCGCGTTGGCGTGGCCGTCACGGCGTACGCTCTGGGTCAGGTAGTGCTCGACAGTCTGTTCCAGCGTCCAGTCGCGGTAGCAGATCACGTGGCAATTGTTGGGGAAGGCGAACAGGCGGGTAACGCGCTGGGCGTCGCCCAGGTCGATGCGCGCATCCGCCATGGCCAGGCCGCTGAAGGCGAGGGCGGCGAGGCTCGTTGCGGCAGTCTTGTGCATGCTTAACTCCTTGTCAGTGGCCGCCCGATTTGACGGCCGCGCTCATACTGGGGCAGGGAGCATGGGGATGAGAAGAGCGAGCAGGCTGCTATTGGCTGCAGGTGTGCTGTCGAGCACAGGGCTGCTGGCAGACGAGCGCGACGTGTGGATGTTCGCGCAGTGGGCCGGTGATCATCAAACCCGGCCGTTTCGCGAGATGCTGGTGGATGCGCGCCTCTATGGTGTCGTGCCCATTCATCAGCTGCTGCGTTCGGCGTCGGACTGGAAGCAGTGCCATGCCTCGCCGTTTGCGGTGCCGCCTGCCAGTAACTGGCCGGCAGTGCGTTCCACGTTGGCGTTGGTCAATACCCTCGGCGGGCAAGGTATCTTGCGCCAGTTTGAAGTGGTGTCGGCCTATCGCAACCTCGATCTCAATCGCTGCGCGGGCGGCGCCGTGGGCAGTGCCCATACTCGCGCCTTCGCGGTCGATATCCTGCTGCCGGCCTGGGCCGACCCCAATCCACTGTGCCGCTTCTGGCAGCAGCATGGCCAGGCCTGGAACATGGGCCTGGGGCGCTACCCGAGTGGGCGTATCCACATCGATACTGCGGGTTATCGCACCTGGGGTGGTGATGGCGGTTCAAGCTCGTCGTTCTGCAGCAAGCCCAGGTGAGTGAGGCAGGCCTGGCATTCATTCATGACCCATTCGGCGAAACGTTGGCGCTTGCCACCATCGCTCAGTGGCTGCGGGCTGAGCAGGTAATAGGCAGAACCATCGCGCAGGAAGCCGAACGGGGCGTGCAGTTGGCCGCTGTCGAGTTCGTCACGCACCATCAATGCCGAGGCGATGGCCAGGCCCAGGCCGGCGCTGGCGGCCTGTAGCGACAGGTAGAAGTGTTCGAAGTCGCTGCGCTCGCTGTGGGCTGCCTGCCGCTCGCCCAGGCGTAGCCAGGTGGGCCAGGCGTTGGGGCGGGTGCTGCTGTGCAGCAGGCGTTGGCCGTCCAGGTTGTCGCTGTTGGTGCGGCTGACCGGGCCAATCCACTCGTCGCAGATTTTCATGCTGTGCAGCGCCGGTGGCCAATGGAAGTCATCCCGGCGTAGCGCCAGGTCGACTCCGCTCCGGGCAAAGTCCACCGGGCCGCCGGCAGCTACCAGATGCAGTTGCAGGTCCGGGTGCGCGGCATGGAAGCGTGGCAGGCGCGGGATCAGCCAGCGCATGGCGATGGTCGGCTCGCAGGACAGCACCAGCACGTTGTCGCGTTCCTGCTGTTGCAGGCGCTGCACCGCGCCTTCGAGCTGTTCGAAGATCGCCTGGGTGGTGCCGTGCAGTGCCCGGCCGGCGGGGGTGAGGAAGATCGCCCGGTTGCGCCGTTCGAACAGGTCGATGCCCAGGCTTTCCTCGAGCAGGCGTACCTGACGGCTGACGGCGCCGTGGGTGACATGCAGGCGCTCGGCGGCGCGGACGAAGCTTTCCGTTTCGGCGGCAACGTCGAAGTAGCGGAAGGCACTGAGGGCTGGCAGTTTCATGGGGTCCCTGTTTGCCTGTGCCGGCCTCTTCGCGGGCACGCCCGCTCCCACATGTACAGCACAACCCTCAGGCTTGCTGAGGACCCTGTGGGAGCGGGCATGCCCGCGAAGAGGCCGGAACGGGCTTTGGATATCTGTCAGGAAAATTATCAGATCTGCTTCACTTTAAATCGTTTTTTTCCCGCCAGGCAGCTCTCGATAATAGATGCATCTGTGCTTTCTCATCGTCTATCGAGGCCTTTCCCTTTGACCGAACTCATTGCTGTCGCCCTGTTCACTATCTTGGCCGTCATCAGCCCCGGCGCCGACTTCGCCCTGGTCACTCGCAGCAGTTACGCCCAGGGCCGCAAGGCTGGGCTGGCCGCTGCAGTGGGGATTGCCCTGGGTGTGCAGGTGCATGTGCTGTACACCGTGCTGGGGATCGCCGTGGTCATCAGCCAGAGCCCGGCGCTGTTTCTGACCATGAAAGTGCTCGGTGCGGGCTATCTGATCTACCTGGGCTATCAGTCGTTGACCAATACCGGTCGTGTCAGCCTGGAAGGGGAGGTGGCGCAATCCGGCGTGCTGGCTGCGTTGCGCACAGGCTTCATGACCAATGCCCTCAACCCCAAGACCATGCTCTTCGTCGTCAGTGCCTACACCCAGGTGGTGCGGCCGGGCAGTTCATTGGGCGTGGATTTCGCCTACGGGGCATTCATGTCGTTCGCTCACTGGGCCTGGTTCAGCCTGGTGGCGTTGTTCTTTTCCCGTGCGGGGTTGCGTGCGCTGATGATCGCAAGGCAGCGTCTGGTAGACCGCATGATCGGTGTTGCGCTGATCGGCCTGGGGTTGGCCGTGGCGGTCGCCGGGGTGCGTTGATAAGGCGGGACTTTTTTGCAGGCAAAGAAAAAGGGCCTACCTTGCGGTAAGCCCTTTGACTTGTTTGGTGGCTACACAGGGACTTGAACCCCGGACCCCAGCATTATGAATGCTATGCTCTAACCAACTGAGCTATGTAGCCGATGGGGCGCATTATTCCCTTGTGATGGACCTGTGTCAACACTCATTTCAAAAAAAATTGCACACCTTTCAAAAACTTAGCGACCTACCCCGGTTTCAGCGAACGATCAGCCACTGCCCGAGCACCCCGTACAGCTGCAAATGCTGCTCGGCAGCCAGTGCCGCCAGGGTTTCGCTTGGGCGGTCGAGGTTGAAGTCGCCACTTACCCGTCGATAGGCGGTCTGCTCATCCATCAGCCAGACCCGGCGGCCCTGATAGCTGGCCAGGCGCTCAATGACCTGCCCCAGGGGCATGTCGCTGGCGCGGAGGTGGCCGCTGCGCCAGGCATCCGCCGTCTTCACGTCGGCTTTCTGTACCGGGTTGATCCGTGCCTCGCTGAAGGTCACTCGTTCTCCTGCCGACACCATGCGCTGGTCGCCGCCCTGGATGACCATGGCCTTGCCATTGAGCACCACCAGTTCATCTTGATCGGCATGGCGCGACACCATCAGGCGGGTGCCGTAAACCTGGATACGGGTATCGTCTACCTGAAGCTCCATGGCGCGGCCATCGAGCATCACCTCCAGGTACACCTGGCCTTGCACCAGGTGCAATTGGCGCGTGCGCCCGCGCAGGTCGACGTTCACCGCGCTGGCGCTGTCCAGGTGCAACGTTGAACCGTCAGCCAGGCGCACGCTGCGCCGCTCACCCACATCAGTAGCCAGTTCGCTGGCCAGGCGTTGCATCAGCGGCCAGTAAAGATAGGCAACAGCGCCGAGCAACAGCAGGAACAGCACGGCCAATACCTTGCCCAGGTAGCTACGGCGGACCTTGAGCAAACGCGGCCGTGGCCGGGCGGGGGGCACCTGAAGTTGCTGCCAGCACGCTTCCAGTTCGGCGTAGGCGTGCGCATTACGCGGCTCCTGGCACCAACGGCCGAATGCCTGGCGTTCGCCTTCATCACAGCCGGGCTGGCGCAGGCGGGAAAACCACTCCAGCGCTTCCTGCTGAGGATCGGCCTGAATCTGCGTGGCGGGCATCGGGCTCATGGGTCGGTGTGCTCGCGTGAGGGCGGTTTCGCCCAACGATTACGGGGGAAGGTAGGTTGAAGATGCTAAATATATTGAGAACCATTTACAAGTACGCGTAGCGGGTTAAACAAAAAGGTAGCTATGTATCTATTTGTTTCCCGATAATCGGATCCCAAACCTGCGGACGGAATTCAAGCTCATGGCCATCAGCAGCACCCCCACCGCCAGCACCGGTTCGGCAAACCAAGCCAATCCGCTGGTGATGCGCATCATCGCCTTCTGCGCCCTGGCGCACCTGGTCAACGACCTCATTCAGTCGGTGCTGCCGGCGATCTACCCGATGCTCAAGGCCAACTACGACCTGAGCTTCGCCCAGATCGGCATGATCACCTTGACCTTCCAGATCACCGCCTCGCTGCTGCAACCGTGGGTCGGCTTCTTCACCGACCGCAGGCCGACGCCAAACCTGTTGCCGCTGGGCACCCTGTGCACTTTGGTGGGGATCGTCATGCTGGCCTTCGTCGGCAGCTTCCCGATGATTCTGCTGGCTTCGGCACTGGTCGGCATCGGTTCGTCGACCTTCCACCCGGAGACCTCGCGGATCGCGCGGCTGGCCTCGGGTGGCCGTTTCGGCCTGGCGCAGTCGACTTTCCAGGTTGGCGGTAACACCGGTTCTGCCTTCGGCCCGTTGCTGGCGGCGGCGATCGTGATTCCGTTCGGCCAGACCCATGTGGCCTGGTTCGGCGTGGCGGCGCTGTTCTTCTTTGCCGTGACCCTGATGCTGCGCCGCTGGTACAAGGAGCACCTGAACCAGGCCAAGGCGCGCAAGGCGGTGCAGGCCACCCACGGCATCTCTCGCGGGCGGGTGATCGCGGCGCTGGTGGTGCTCGGGCTGCTGGTGTTTTCCAAGTACTTCTACATGGCCAGCTTCACCAGTTACTTCACCTTCTACCTGATCGAGAAGTTCAGCCTGTCGGTGGCCAGCTCGCAGCTGCACCTGTTCTTGTTCCTTGGCGCGGTGGCGGCGGGGACTTTCTTCGGCGGGCCGATCGGTGACCGCATCGGGCGCAAGGCGGTGATCTGGTTCTCGATTCTTGGCGTGGCGCCGTTCACCCTGGCGCTGCCGTATGCCGACCTGTTCTGGACCACGGTGCTCAGCGTGGTGATCGGTTTCATCCTGGCCTCGGCGTTTTCCGCGATCGTGGTGTATGCCCAGGAGCTGGTGCCGGGCAGCGTGGGCATGATTGCCGGGGTGTTCTTCGGGTTGATGTTCGGCTTTGGTGGCATTGGTGCGGCGCTTTTGGGGTACCTGGCTGATTTGCGCGGGATCGAGTATGTGTATGGGTTGTGCTCGTTCTTGCCATTGTTCGGCTTGTTGGCGGTGTTTCTGCCAAATACCGGTAAGCGCTGACATCGCCGGGGCTGCTTTGCAGCCCTTTCGCGACACAAGGCCGCTCCCACAGGGATTGCACATCGCCAGGCTGACACTATCCATGTGGGAGCGGCCTTGTGTCGCGAAAGGGCCTCGCAGAGGCCCCCGGGCAATTGACGATAAGGTCAGGCTTGGCCTAGAGTGCCGCCTCTCTTTTCAACACCTGCGTAGTAGCCACAGCAATGCGCCGTACCCAATCCCTCCCACACGCCCGCCAGCCTGCCCTCCAGGCCATGCGTCGTGCGTGGCCGAGCGATACGGTGCTCAAGCGTCGCCGCAGTGTGCTGTTCGCCTTCACCTTCTCGCCACATCCAGCCCTGAACTGACACCCAGCGCCTCTGCGTGGTCCGCCTTCCCGGCGAGCGTATGGGCGCCTGTATCTGCACGTCTTTTCAGTTTTGCCTGGAGTGGTACATGAACATGCGTTTGCTGGCGGGCCTTCTGTTCGCCGTATCGGTAGTGGGCTTCAGCCTGGGGGCCAGCTTGCCGCTGGTGTCGTTGCGCCTGCACGAGGCCGGGGCCGGAACCTTGGAAATCGGCATCATCTCGGCCATCCCGGCTGCGGGCATGATGCTTTCGGCGTTCATGGTCGATGCCTGCTGCCGGCACCTCACCCGGCGCACCATCTACCTGCTGTGCTTCAGCCTGTGCACCGTGAGCATCGCCCTGCTTGATTCGGCGTTCGATACGCTGTGGATGCTGGCCGTGCTGCGCCTGGGCCTGGGCATTGGCATGGGCATCGCGATCATCCTCGGCGAGTCCTGGGTCAACGAGCTGTGCCCGGACCACAACCGCGGCAAGATCATGGCCCTGTACGCCACCAGCTTCACCGGTTTCCAGGTACTTGGCCCGGCACTGATCGCGTTGATTGGCGCCGATAGCCCCTGGATCATTGGCGTGGTCACCATTGGCTATGGCCTGGCCTTGCTGTGCATTTTGCTGACCGTGCCCAACGACCATGTCGAACATGGCGACGAGGGCGAGAAGAGCTTCGGCCTGGCCGGCTTCTTCCGTGTGGCGCCGGCGCTGTGCGTGGCGGTGCTGTTCTTCTCGTTCTTCGATGCCGTGGTGCTGTCGCTGTTGCCGGTGTACGCCAGCAGCCATGGTTTTGCCGTGGCTGTGGCGGCGCTGATGGTGACCGTGGTGTTTGCCGGCGACATGGTGTTCCAGCTGCCGTTGGGCTGGCTGGCCGACCGCGTCGAGCGCACCGGGCTGCACCTGTTGTGCGGGCTGGTGGCGATGGCCATCGGCATCGCCCTGCCATGGCTGCTGCAGGTGACTTGGCTGCTGTGGCCGATGCTGGTGCTGCTGGGCGCGGTGGCGGGCGGTATCTACACCCTGGCGCTGGTGCTGATCGGGCAACGCTTCAAAGGGCAGGACCTGGTCACGGCAAATGCCAGCGTGGGCCTGTTGTGGGGCGTCGGCAGCCTGGTCGGGCCGCTGGTGAGCGGGGCGGCGATGGATGTGGCGCCGCATGGGCTGCCGATGGCACTGGCACTGATGGCAGGGCTGTTCGTGTGCTGTGCCCGGCAATCGTACCGCCGGGTGGGAAAGTTGCGCGCCGTTGCTGAGTGAAGAATTGGTGGCGCAAGATCCGGCGTTTGCCCGATCAGCAGCTGGGCTAAGCTGGACCTGCCTTGAAGCCACAGGAGCTACGGATGATTCTCGCCGACCTTTCTCCCGCCGCCTACCGTGAAGCCACCGACTACCTGGCAGCGCTGGACCCTGACTGGGCGCGGCATATCGAGGTGACCGGGCCCTGCCTGCACCAGGCAACGCCAGGGCGCGAACCTTATGAAGCGTTGGTGCGGGCGATTGCCTATCAGCAGTTGCATGCGCGGGCGGCCGAGGCGATCCTCGGGAGGTTGCTGGCGCTGTTTCCCGGGCAGGCGTTTCCGGCGCCGGAACGATTGCTGGCGGTCAGCCCCGAGATGATGCGCGGTTGCGGCTTTTCGGCGAGCAAGCTGGCGACCATCCAGGGTATCGCCCAGGCCAGCCTGGAGGGCGTGGTGCCCAGTCGTGAGGAGGCCTTGGGCTTATCGGACGATGCATTGATCCAGCGGCTCATCGCTTTGCGTGGCGTCGGGCGCTGGACCGTGGAGATGCTGTTGATCTACAGCCTGGAGCGCTCGGATATCCTGCCGGTTGACGATTTTGGCGTGCGCGAGGGGTATCGTCGGCTCAAGGGGCTGGAAAAGGCACCGACCCCGGCGCAGATGCGCTCACTGGGTGGTGGCTGGAGCCCATACAGGACTGTGGCGGCCTGGTACTTGTGGCGGGCCTGATGTTTTTGCAGTGGCTTTGCCGGCCCTTTCGCGGGCATGCCCGCACAGGTACTGCGTTGGACTCGGGCATGGCGCGATCCCTGTGGGAGCGTGCGTGCACGCGAAGAGGCCGGAACAGACCAGACAGATAGCCGAGGTTGACCGGATGAATGCCTTCACCACTGACACCCAGCGCTGGCAAGCCGTCGAGTCCCGTGACCCCTCTGCCGCCGGCCACTTCGTCTACGCCGTGCGCACCACTGGCGTGTACTGCCACCCCGGCTGCAGATCGCGCATGGCCAAGCGCGACAACGTCGAGTTCTTCAATGATGCCGCCAGCGCCGAAGCCGCCGGCTACCGTGCCTGCCGCCGCTGCATGGCCAAGCCGGGCGAAAGCCGTCGCGCTGACCTGATTGCCCGCGCCTGCCGCCTGTTGGAAAGCAGCGATACCCCGCCCGGCCTCGACCAGCTCGGCGCGCAACTGGCCGTAAGCCCCTTCCATCTGCACCGTCTGTTCAAGGCCGAAACCGGCCTCACCCCCAAGGCCTATGCCAGCGCCTTCCGCGCCAGGCGCCTGCGCGAGCGGCTGGGCGACGGGCAACGTACGGTGACCGATGCGATCTACGACGCCGGCTACAACTCCAACAGCCGTTTCTACGAAAGCGCTGGCCAGCGCCTGGGCATGCGCCCCCGCGAGTACCGGGCAGGCGGCGCCGGAGCGACTATCCACTTCGCCATCGGTCAGTGCTTCCTCGGGGCGATTCTGGTGGCCCAGAGCGAGAAGGGCATTTGCGCGATCCTCCTGGGTGATGACCCCGAGGCGTTGCTCGAGCAGTTGGAAAATCAGTTCCCCAAAGCCCGCCTCATCGGTGGCGATTCCGGCTACGAGCGGCTGGTCGCCGAAGTGGTCGGCTTTGTCGAAGCGCCGGCGCTGGGGCTGGGGCTGCCCCTGGATGTGCAAGGTACCGCCTTTCAGGAGCGGGTCTGGCAGGCCTTGCGCGAGGTGCCGGTGGGCGGCCGGGTCAGCTATACCGAGATCGCCGAACGCATCGGCGCACCCAAGGCTGTGCGGGCCGTGGCCATGGCCTGTGCGGCCAATCACATCGCCGTAGCCATCCCTTGCCACCGTGTGGTTCGCCGTGACGGTGACATCAGCGGCTATCGTTGGGGGGTTGAGCGCAAACGGCAACTGCTGGCGCGAGAAACGGCACTCTCCTGATTGCCGGAAGCCGCGTAGAATCCCCCGCCAGTTCGATGTGTAAAGAGGAACATTCGATGAGGCTTGTCAGCCTTGCCCGATTCTACCTAGGCGTCATGGCGCTGCTGCTGTCGCTGACCACGCCGGCCTGGTCGGCACCGGCCACGCCGGTTTCCAGCCTGGCAGCGGCGGAAGTACCGGTGCTGGACGAAAATGCCAGCTATGAGCAACTGAGCGATCGGCTCGACCAGATCCGCCAGGGCGTTACCAGCAATGCCAACGATGACCTGCTGTCGCAGTTGCGCCTGTCCGCCGTGCAGGTACAACGCCAGGCCGAAGCGTTGAGTGCCTTGCGCACCGCAGATGTGGAAAAGCTCGACGACAAGCTCAAGGTGCTCGGCCCGGTGCAGCCGGAAGAAGCCGAAGTGCTGTCCCGTCAGCGCCAGCAGCTGGCTAACGAGAAAAAGGCGTTGGTTGCCGAGCAGGAACAGGCGGCCAAGTTGACTCAATCGGCCCGCGACCTGTCCACGCAAATCGTCAACCTGCGCCGTAGCCAGTTCAACTCGCAAATCCTCAGCCGAGCCACGACGCCGTTGAGCCCGGCGTTCTGGCAGAGCCTTATCCGCCCCACCTCGGACGACGTAGCGCGCTTGCGCGATCTGCGCGAGGAGGCCACCGATGCTGTCGGCAGTGCCTTGAGTGCCGAACATCGCTGGTTCTTCATCAGCAGCCTGGTGGCGGCGATCCTGGTATGGACTGTGGTGCGCGGGCTGTTGGAGCGTATGCTGGCCAGCATCATGGTGCACCGCCTGCCAGAAGGCCGCTTGCGGCGCAGCGCCCTGGCCCTGAGCGTGAGCCTGGCTACCCTGGGCACCATCTCCGGTTCCGTTTCGCTGCTGCGCTGGGGCCTGGAAAGCAGCTCGGAGCTTGGCTCCGACGTCGCCAGCCTGACCAATCACTTCCTCACCCTGGTGGTGTTCAGCGCCTTCATCACTGGCCTGGGCCGCGCCATGCTGATGCTGCAGCGTCCGTCCTGGCGGCTGCCGCCGATTCACGACGAAGTGGCCAGCGCGCTGGGCTGGTTCCCCAAGCTGCTGGCGCTGGCGCTGATGGTCATGTTGACCATGGAGCGCATCAACAGCGTGATCGGCACCAGCCTGGCGCTGACCGTGGCCACCAATGGCCTGACCGCGCTGGTGGTGGCAGTGATCTTCACGGTGGCGCTGCTGCGCTACCGCCGCACCCTGAGAAAGCACAACCTGGAGCGCCCGACGGGCTGGGCCGGGCTGATCCCGTTCGTGACCGTGGTGTGGGTCGGGCTGATCGTGCTGGCGCTGCTCGCTGGCTACCTGACCCTGGCCTACTTCCTTACGGCCAAGCTGCTGTGGATCAGCGTGGTGGCGGTGTGTGCCTACCTGCTCACCACGTTCCTCAGCGACCTCTGCGAAGCCCTGCTGTCGCCCCGCCAACCGGGCGGTCTGGCACTCGCCTCGACCTTGGGCCTGGCGCCACGCCACCAGGCCCAGGCCAGCACCATCCTGGTCGGTATCAGCCGTACGGTGCTGCTGTTCCTGGCCATCTTGCTGGCGTTGATGCCGTCGGGCACCAGCCCCGGCGAGCTGTTGCTGAGCCTGGGTGACTGGGACGGCACCGGTGGCAAGTTGCTCGGCAACCTCAACATCGTGCCGCAGGACATCCTGCTGGCGCTGCTGATCTTCTTCGGCGGCCTGTTCGCCATCCGCGTAGTGAAGCGCTGGCTGAGCGAGCGACTGCTGCCGGAAACCGACATGGACGCCGGCATGCGCGCCTCGCTGGTGACCTTGGTCGGTTACCTCGGCTTCATATTCCTGGCCATGCTGGTGATGTCGACCTTGCACATCAACCTGACCAGCCTGACCTGGGTGGTCAGTGCGCTGTCGGTCGGTATCGGCTTCGGCTTGCAGCAGATCGTGCAGAACTTCATCTCCGGCCTGATCCTGCTCACCGAACGCCCGGTCAAGGTGGGCGACTGGGTGAGCCTGGCCGGGGTCGAAGGCGATATCCGCCGGATCAACGTGCGCGCCACCGAGATCCAGATGTCTGACCGTTCCACGGTGATCGTGCCCAACTCGCAGTTCATCTCGCAGAACGTGCGCAACGTGACCATGGGCAATGCCCTGGGCGTAGTGGGCATCACCCTGACCTTGCCGCTGGAGACCGATGCCAACCTTGTACGTGATCTGCTGCTGGCGGCCTATCGCGAGCATGAGGCAATCCTCGATGCGCCTGCCTGCTCGGTGACCTTCAAGGACCTGACCTCTGCGGGCATGGTCATTGGCGTGAGTGGTTATGTGGCAGGGCCACGGCAGGTGTCGGGAACCCGCAGCGACTTGCTGTTCACCATTCTTGGCCGTTTGCGCGATGAAGGTATTGCCCTGTCTTCGCCGCAGAGCATGGTGCTGGTGCAGGAAGGCTCGCGTCCGGCCGACGAGTCGGTGTAAGGGCCTTTGCGGGGCAAGTTGGATCGCCGCTCTCAAAGAACTGCACATGACTCTTCGAGTCAGCAGGGTCCTCTGTGGGAGCGGGCGAGCCCGCGAAGGGCTGCAAAGCAGCCCCGTTTCATCCTCCTGAGGATTTTTAGTGCCAGCGCGTTGGCCTTGCCAGCAGCTTCCTTCTTACGCGGGAATGTTTGGGGATGCATGGCTGGGGATTGGGGGAGGGCCACCATGTGTTCGCCATGAAAAGTTCAGCGCCTGTGAGATCGAGCGCCGCCCGCGCGGCGCATCGCGGGCAAGCCCGCTCCCACATCTGCTTCGGGCCAATCTCTCCTATGAAGCCAACAGGGACCGCCTTGTTTGTTCCCTTCGATATTGAGGTGGGCGCAACTGCTTTTCATCGATCTAATGTCATGCACCAAGGCGGGTCCTGTTGGCGGGACAGGAGTAACTGGCCCGAAACAAATGTGGGAGCGGGCTTGCCCGCGATGCGCCGCGCGGGCGGCGCTCGATTTCACAGGCGCTGAAAATCTTGTGTCAGGCCCTCTAAGCCATCACCCCAAACACCGAGTCACATGCTTCACCGACTGGTACCCCGACAACGCCCAAGGCCCCAGCTCCCGCCCAATCCCGCTGCCCTTGGTGCCGCCCCACGACGTCTCGACGAACACCGCCTGCACCGAGTTGATCCACACATGCCCGACCTCCAGCGCATCGGCCACGCGCTCAGCGCGCTCAAGGTCGGCGGAGCAGACCGTGGCGACCAGCCCGAAGCGGCTGTCGTTGGCCTCGGCAATCGCTTGCTCTTCAGTGGCGAAGCGACGCGCGCACAGCACCGGGCCAAAGATCTCCTCGGTCCACAGGCGGCTGTCCTTCGGCACTTCGGTGTACAGCGTCGGGCTCACGAACCAGCCCTCACGGTCAAGCGCCTGCCCGCCGGCCAGGCACTGCAGGCCTTCCTCACGCGCCGTCGCGAAGTAGCTGGCAACCTTCAGCCACTGCGCCTGGCTGGTCAGCGGCCCCATGTCCACCTCTTCGGTCAGCGGGTTGCCGACCCGCAGCTTTTGCAGTGCTGCCTGCAGGCGCGGCAGCAGTGTGTCGGCAATGCCGTCCTGCACCAGCAGGCGCGAGGTGGCCGAGCACATCTGCCCGGCGTTCCAGGTGATACCGGCAACGATCCACTCCACCGCCTGGTCCGGGTCGCAATCGTCGAACACCACGATCGCCGATTTGCCACCGAGCTCCAGGGTCACTGGCCGGCACTGCGCCGAAGCGCTGCGCATCACCTGGCTGCCGACGCTGTTGCTGCCGGTGAACGACAGCTTGTCGAGGCCGTTGTGGCTGCTCAGCGCAGCGCCAGCCTCGGCCTTGCCGTTGACGATGTTCAGCACCCCGGCCGGCAGGCCCAGGGTGTCGGCGATCTGGCCGTAGGTCTGCTCGATCAGCGGGGTGACTTCCGACGGCTTGAGCACCACGGTGCAACCGGCAGCCAGGGCCGGGGCGAGCTTCCAGGCGCTGGTCACCAGCGGGAAGTTCCACGGCACGATCAGGCCGACCACGCCCACCGGCTCCAGGCGGGTGCGGGCGGTGAAGCCCGCCGCCGCCAATGGCACGTCACGGTTCTTCGAGGGCAGTTGTTCGGCCAAGTCGGCGTAGTAGGCGAAGGTGGCGACCGCATCATCCAGGTCGATTTCGGCCTCGTGTCGCGGCTTGCCGTTGTTGCGCATCTGCAACGTGATCAGTGCTTCGCGGCGATGGCCGAGCTGTTCGGCAAAGCCGCGCAGGAAGGCCGCACGAGTGCTGGCGCTGACCTTTTTCCAGGCAGGCAGGGCGTCACGGGCGGCGGCCACGGCTTGGTCGACCTGGGCCACGCTGGCGGCCATCAGTTCGGCGAAGGGCAAGCCCAGCGCAGGCTCGCTGACGCTGATGCAGTCGTTGCCCTGGCCTTCGACCCAGCGGCCGGCAATGTAGTGGGAAGTGGTCATGGTCGGTGTCCAGTCAGGCCATTTCGGCAGTGGTCACCGGCGTGTGCGGGGCGCTTTTGCAGCGCACCCAGCGCGGGCCGTTGGGGCCATACACGCCAGCAGGTTCAGGGAACAGGTTGAGCAGCAGCAGGTACAGCAGGCCGGCCAGGCCCAGGGTGACCGGCAGGCTCAGGTCGATGCCACCGGCCAGGTCGCCGAGCGGGCCGACGAACTGCCCTGGCAGGTTGACGAAGCACAGGCCGACCACCGCGCTGGGGATCCATGCGCCCATGCCGCGCCAGTTCCAGCCATGCAGGAACCAGTATTGGCCGCCACGCTGGCCGCGGGTAAACACCTGCAGGTCGTCTGCGTGGTAGAAGCCGCGCCGGGTGATCAGGCCGAGGATCATGATCACCATCCATGGGCTGGTGCAGGTGATGATCAGCACGGCGAAGGTCGACACGCTCTGCACCAGGTTGAACGTGAAGCGGCCGATGAAGATGAAACCGATGGCCAGTACACCGATCAACAGGGTGGCGCCGGCGCGGCTGAGCAGGCGCGGGAACACGCTGGACATGTCCAGGCCGGTGCCATACAGCGCGGTGGTGCCGGTGGACATGCCGCCGATCACCGCAATCAGGCACACCGGCAGGAAGAACCAGCTCGGCGCCACGGCCAGCAGGCCGCCGACGTAGTTGTTGGCGGCGATGTAGTCAGGCGCCTGGCTGGCCACCAGGGTGGCAGTGCACAGGCCGAACAGGAAGGGGATCAGCGTTGCCACCTGGGCGGCGATCACGGCCAGCATGATGCGGGATTTTGGCGTCTGTCGCGGGATGTAGCGCGACCAGTCACCGAGGAAGGCTCCGAACGACACCGGGTTGCTCATGGCCAGGATCGCCGCGCCGACGAATGCCGCCCAAAAGCCCGGCTGGCTGAGGTTGACGCTACCGGCGAAGCCCGCATCGAACGGCCCGGCGAAGGCGAAGATGCCCAGCAGGAACAGCAGGCTCGAAGCCCACACGGCAATCTTGTTGACCCACAGCATGAAGCGGAAGCCAAAGATGCACACCACCAGCACCAGCACCGCGAACAGGCCATAGGCCAGGCCCAGGGTCAGGTCGGTCTCCGGCAGCCCGGCCAGGCGCTTGGCGCCGCCAACCAAGGCATCACCCGAGCTCCACACCGACAGCGAAAAGAACGCCACTGCGGTGAGCAGTGACAGGAACGAGCCGACGATGCGCCCGTGCACGCCAAAGTGCGCGCCCGACGACACCGCGTTGTTGGTACCGTTGAGGGCACCGAACAGGCCCATCGGCGCGAGGATCAGCGCGCCCACGCCGACGCCCAGCAGGATCGCCCAGACGCCGGCCTGGAACGATAGCCCGAACAGCACCGGGAAGCTGCCCAGTACGGCAGTCGCGAATGTATTGGCACCGCCGAAGATCAGGCGGAACAGGTCCAGCGGGGAGGCGTCGCGTTGATCGTCGGGGAACTGCTCGACGCCATTGGTCTCGATACCGGTCGAGTGGCTCATGGTGATGCTCCAGCGCGGTAGTTGTAGGCCCATCGCGGTGCGCGGGCCCTCTTGTGGGTGCGATGGCAGTGCGGCAAGGCCGCGTAAGTGCGGATCAGGAGGCGGTGACGACCGACAGGTGTTCGTGGCACGCCAGCCATTGCTCGCCGTGACGGCGGAAGACGATGGTCTCGCGTTCGGCCAGCTGGTGCTCCTCACCGGCAAGGCGGATGTGAGTGGCCACGTCATGCATGAAGATTGCCACGTCGCCTTGCAGGCTCACTTGCACGTTGCGTGACTCACAGCCGAGCACGGCAAAGCCCTCGGCCTGCCACTGGGCCCAGAGGGCTTCATAGGCACGACGTGACAGCAGCGGTTGCGGCAAGGTGTGGAAGAGGAAGCTGGCGTCTTCGCTGAAACAGGCGAAGTAGCGAGCGGTGTTGTTGCTGGCAAAGGCCGCGACGAGGTCGGCGGCAGCTTGCCGTACCTGGAGTGTCTGGTCCACGGGAGTGGCCTCACGGTTATTGTGATTGTGGTGAAGCGATTCTGGTGGGGGCGGCTGAGGAGAAAAATCGCGGCGGAGAAATAATCAGTTCAGGAATTTGTGAAGTGATGGCTACCGATCAAGTAGCCCCCAAGCGAACCGACTGACGGTCCCTCCTGCCCCCCATCCTTGCCTACGCTGAAACTCCAAACCTACGATGCAAGGAGTTCCGTCATGGCCTTCCAATACAAGCGTCTGGACAAGAACAACGCCGCCGTCCTGCTGGTCGATCACCAGGCAGGCCTGCTTTCACTGGTGCGCGACATCGAGCCCGACCGCTTCAAGAACAACGTGCTGGCCCTCGCCGACCTGGCCAGGTACTTCAAGCTGCCGACCATTCTCACCACCAGCTTCGAAACCGGCCCCAATGGCCCGCTGGTGCCCGAACTCAAGGAGCAGTTCCCCGACGCCCCTTATATCGCCCGCCCCGGCAACATCAACGCCTGGGACAACGAAGACTTCGTCAAGGCCGTGAAAGCCACCGGCAAGAAGCAGCTGCTGATCGCCGGGGTGGTCACCGAGGTCT
This sequence comes from Pseudomonas sp. 382, assembly GCF_002759075.1. Classification (NCBI taxonomy): domain Bacteria; kingdom Pseudomonadati; phylum Pseudomonadota; class Gammaproteobacteria; order Pseudomonadales; family Pseudomonadaceae; genus Pseudomonas; species Pseudomonas sp. 382. The sequence continues at coordinate 37,630 of NZ_PEMX01000015.1, read as the reverse complement.
GCGTGGCTTTCCCGGCATTGTCGGCGCTGGAGGAGGGCTTCGAGGTGTTCGTGGTCACCGATGCCTCCGGTACCTTCAACGAGCTGACCCGAGATTCGGCCTGGCGGCGCATGGAGGCAGCCGGTGCCCAGCTGATGACCTGGTTCGGCGTCGCCTGCGAGCTGCACCGTGACTGGCGCAACGATATCGAAGGCCTGGGCACATTGTTCTCCAACCACATCCCGGACTATCGCAACCTGATGACCAGCTACAACAAGCTGGCGAAATAAGGGCTGCTCAGGCGCCGCCTGTTGCCTGACAAGCGAAGCGGAAAAGTGCCATGAATCGACCATACTGACTCTTCATTCGCCCTCAGGAGAGCGCCATGGCCAAACCGTCCAGGAAGAAAGATTCGAACGAGCAGCCAGAAAAACTGGGCGGCAAAGCGTATGAGCAAGCGCTCAGGAAGCTTCACGTGGAGCTGGTGAAACTGCAGGAATGGGTGGTGGCCAAGGGCTTGAAGGTATGCATCGTGTTCGAGGGCCGTGATGGTGCCGGCAAAGGCGGCACCATCAAGGCCATCACCGAACGGGTCAGCCCGCGGGTGTTCCGCGTGGTGGCGTTACCGGCACCGACCGAGCGGGAAAAGACCCAGATGTACGTGCAGCGCTACCTGCGCCACCTGCCGGCCGCCGGCGAAGTGGTGATTTTCGACCGCAGCTGGTACAACCGCGCCGGTGTCGAACGGGTAATGGGATTCTGCAGCGAAGAGCAGAGCACCAAGTTCCTCACCGTGGTGCCGCTGTTCGAGAAGTTGATGGTCGAATCGGGGATCATCCTCATCAAGTACTGGCTCGAAGTCAGCGCCGAAGAGCAGACCAGGCGCCTGCAGGACCGTATCAATGACGGGCGCAAGCTGTGGAAGCTGTCGCCCATGGACCTCAAGTCGTACACCCGCTGGGACGACTACACCCGGGCACGCGACGACATGTTCGCGGCTTCCGATTCATCCTGGGCGCCGTGGTTCATGGCGTATTCCAACGACAAGCGGCGTGCCCGGCTGAACATCATCAGCCACCTGCTGACGCGCATCCCCTACAAGGACATCACCCGCGATGAGGTGGTGAAGCTGCCCAAGCGCGGCAAGATCGGCAAATACAAGGCCGTGCCCTATCCCTTCAAGGTGGTCGAAGAACATTTCTGATCTCTTCCAAAGGGGCTAGCAAGAGTGCGAATCCATGCCACATGACGGCAGCCTGCTGCAGGCGACGGTAGTGTTTCTTCTGGCCGTGGTGCTGCTGGTACCACTGGCGCAGCGTTTGAAGATGGGGGCGGTGCCCGGCTATCTGCTGGCCGGCATCCTGATCGGGCCTTCAGTGCTGGGCCTGCTGGGCAACCCCGACAACGTTGCCCGCCTGTCGGAGATGGGCGTGGTGATGCTGCTGTTCGTCATTGGTCTGGAGCTGTCGCCGCGCCGCCTGTGGACCATGCGCAAGGCATTGTTCGGCATCGGCTCGCTGCAAGTGGGTTTGACGGCGGTGGTGCTCGGCCTGCTGGCGTATTTCCTGTTTGGCCAATCGAAGGCGGCGGCGGTCGTGCTCGGTCTGGGGCTGGCGCTGTCGTCGACGGCGTTTGGCCTGCAGGTGCTGGCCGAGCGCAAGGACCTGGGCAAGCCGCACGGTCGCCTGGCCGTCGCGATCCTGCTGTTCCAGGACATTGCTGCCATTCCGCTGATTGCCGTGGTGCCTTTGCTCGGTGGTGATGTCAGCACTGCCGACGAAGGTTCTTGGCCGCTGCTGGCCGTGGCGGCCGGCATTGGCGTGCTGATCGTCTTCGGCCGCTATCTGTTGAGCCCCGTCTTCAGATGGACGGTCGGTTCCGGCTTGCCCGAACTGTCTACCGCCACCGCGTTGCTGGTGGTGCTGGGCACGGCCTGGTTGATGGAGCACGTAGGGGTGTCCATGGCCCTGGGGGCTTTCCTGGCCGGCGTGATCATGGCCGAGTCGCCCTTTCGCCACGAATTGGAAACCCAGATCGAGCCGCTCAAGGGCCTGCTGCTGGGGCTGTTCTTCGTCGGCGTCGGCATGAGCGCCGACTTGCGCCTGCTGTTCGGCATGCCCCTGATCGTCCTGGGGCTGACGCTGCTGCTGGTGGTGGTCAAGTTGCCCCTGCTGCTCGTCCTCGGGCAAACGGCGGGCGGCCTCAACCGCGCCGAGGCGTTGTGCCTGGCGATCGTGCTGGCGTCTGGCGGTGAGTTTGCCTTCGTGGTGTTCAAGCTGGCGCTGGAGCATCAAGTACTGACACAACAGGTACACGACTTGCTGGTGCTTGCCATCACCATGTCGATGGCGGTGGTGCCCCTGGTGATGATGGCTCTGGCGCGGCGGTTGCCTGACAGAGACTGCCCGGTCGGCGAGACGAGCCACTGAATCGCGCCTCGCGGGCGCACCTACTGTCCGGAGGTGAAACATGCAGCCGAGTCTGAAGCTGGACAGCGCCCTGTCGCGGGGCCTGCTCGACGTGCTGATCAAGGCGGGCCTGGTGGCCGCCCTGGTGATGTTCTCCTTCCAGGTTTTCCAGCCGTTCCTGGAACTGATGCTGTGGTCGGTGATTCTGGCGGTCACGCTGTATCCGTTGTACTTGCGAATCAGGCGCGGCACCGGCATCAAGGATGGCTACGTGGCAACGCTGGTGGTGTTGCTGGTGCTGATCGTGCTGCTGGTCCCGATCTACCTGGTGGTGATGTCCATCGGCGATTCGGTGGACAGCCTGGTGACCCTGCTCAAGAGTGGTACCTGGAGCGTGCCGGCCCCGCCCGAGTCGGTAGCGACCTGGCCGCTGATCGGGCCCAGGCTGTATGCACTGTGGCTGTCGGCGTCGCAAAACATGGCCAGCGTGCTCAACCAGTGGATGCCACAGCTCAAGGGTGCCGGGCTTACAGTGCTGGGCGCCGCGGCCAGTGTCGGTGGTGCATTTTTGCTGTTCGTCGGTGCGATCATCATTTCTGGCGTGATCATGGCCTTTGGCGAGCGCGGTGAAGTCGCCTCGCAGCGCATCGCCATGCGGGTATCCGGCGAGGAGCGCGGCAAGCCGCTGGCCCAGCTGTGCACCGCGACCATTCGTGCCGTGGCCCAGGGCGTGATCGGCATCGCCTTCATCCAGATGTTGCTGATTGGCGTCGGTTTCGTGGTCAAGGGTGTGCCTGGGGCGGGCATGCTGGCGATCGTCATCCTCATGCTGGGGATTGCCCAGGCACCCGCAACGCTGGTCACGGTGCCGGTGATCATCTATGTGTTCAACGTCGAGGGTTTCACTGCCGCGACCATCATCTTCGCCGTCTATACCTTCGTCGCCGGGCTTGCCGACAACGTGCTCAAACCGTTGCTGCTCGGGCGCGGTGTGGACGTGCCGATGCCGGTGGTGCTGATCGGTGCCCTTGGCGGCATGGTGGTCAAGGGCATCATCGGCCTGTTCATCGGCCCGGTGATCCTCGGCGTGACCTATGTACTGTTCTGGCAATGGGTGGCGCTGCAGGTGCCGGAGCAACCGACCCCGCCTGTGGCCTGAGCCATGCCCAAGCGCTGCTATGGCCTGGGGCTGCTGATGATTCTGGCCGGCTGTACCCAGGTCGGCCCGGACTTCGAAAAGCCCCAGGACCCATGGCTGGACAGCTGGAGCACGCCCCTGCTGGAGCAGGCCGGGCGCTTTGCGCCAGCACCGGACCTGCGCCAGTGGTGGCGGGTGTTCGCCGACCCTACACTCGAAGGGCTGATCGCCGAAGCCGATGCCAACAATACCAACCTGCGAGTGGCTGGCTTGCGCATTGCCGAGGCGCGGGCGCAGCTGGCCATCGTGCAGACCGGGCGTTATCCACAGCTGCAGCAATTGAACGCGCAGAGCCTGTACCTGAAGCAAGACCAGTCCGGCACCTCCACCGCCCGTGACTCGGTGTTCTGGCAGTCCAGCGTGGGCTTCGACATCGGCTGGGAGATCGACTTCTGGGGCCGTTTCAGCCGCGCCATCGAGAGTGCCGATGCGGTCTACTTCGCCTCCCAGGCCAACTACGCCGATGCCATGCTGCTGATGCGGGCGCAGGTAGCCGACACCTACTTTGCCCTGCGTACCGCCGAGGCGCGGCTGGATATTGCTCAGGAAAACGCCAAACGCCAAGAGCGCAGCCTGCAGATCACCGAACGGCTGTTTCGCCACGGCGAGAACGACGAACTCGACTGGCAGCAGGCGCGTACCCAGTACCTGGCGACCCTGGCCACCATTCCCGAGTTCGAGAACCAGCTCAACGCCTTGCGCAACGTGCTCTGTTCGCTGCTCGGCCGGCCACCGGGGCCGCTGCCCGAGCTGCAGGCGCGCCACGGGCAGTTGCCGCTGCCGGACCGCGCGGTGCTGCAGGACGTGCCGGCCAGCCTGCTGCAGCGGCGCCCGGACATCCGCGTCGCTGAACAGGCAGTGGCGGCGCAATCGGCGCTGGTGGGCGTGGCCGAAGCAGACCTTTATCCACAGCTGAGCCTGCTGGGCAGCATTGGCTGGACCTTCCTGTCGACCAGCCGCCTGCCCAACACTTTCGACCTGGCGGCGGGGCCGAGCCTGATCTGGAACCCGTTCGACTACGGCCGGCGCAAGAATGCCGTGCGGGTCGAAGACGCCCGCCTGCAGCAATTGATCGAGCTGTATCACCAGAGCGTGCGCGAAGCGGCGCACGAGGCCGACGATGCTGCCAGCGGCCTGGTGCGCTCGCTGCAAAGCGCCAGCATTCGCCAGGATGCCTCGCAGGCCGCCCAGCGTTCGCTGACCCTGGCCAGTTCGCAGTACCAGGAAGGCTTTGCCGACTTCCAGCGCGTGCTCGACGCCCAGCAGCTGTTGTTGCAGCAGCAGGACGGCTACCTGGTCAGCCGTGGCAATGCGGTGAGCAGCCTGGTGAGTTTGTACAAGGCACTGGGCGGCGGCTGGGACAACAACCGCAAACCGATCGACCCTGTTACCCGCCAGAAGATGCAAAACCGTACCGATTGGGGCGACCTGCTCGACGAGCCGGCCCCCGCCGACCCCGCACAAGGTGAGCCGAAATGAGTGATTCTGCGCAGAAGCCGCCAGCCCCCGATCGCGGCATGCGCTGGGTGTTGATCCTGATCGCTGTCAGCCTGGTCTGGTACCTGCTGGCCGACCGTTTCACCCCCTACACCCAACAAGCCCGGCTGCAGGCCTACGTGGTACCGGTGGCCGCCGAAGTGGCCGGGCAGATCAAGCGCGTGGCGGTGGGCAACAACCAGGAAGTGCGCCAGGGCGATGTGCTGTTCGAACTCGACCAGGAACAGTACCGCATCGCCCTGGCCCGCGCTGAAGCCGACCTGGACACCGTGCGCCGGCAGATCGGCGCCAGTACCGCCGGCATCGACTCGGCCCAGGCCGCGCTGGTGGCGGCACAGGCCAACGAACGCAAGGCGCGCCAGGATGCCGAGCGGCTCAAGCGCTTGATCGATGAAGACCCGGGCACGGTATCGGTGCGTCGTCTGGAAGGTGCGCAGGCCACCCGTGACCAGGCCATCAGCCAGGTGGCAGCCGCCCGCGCCGAGGTCGAACGGGCCCGCGAGCAGCAGGGCGGGGCCGACGCCGATAACGCTCAACTGCGCAGCGCCGCGGCCAACGTGGAAAAGGCGCGCCTGGACCTGGCCCGCACCGTGGTGCGCGCCGACGCCAACGGTTTGATTACCGACCTGCGCACCGACGTGGGCCACTACGTGGGTGCTGGCAGCCCGATGATGACCCTGATCACCATCCACGACGTGTGGATCAGTGCCGACATGACCGAGAACAACCTCGGTCGCCTGCGCCCCGGCGCGCCGGTGCTGGTGGTACTCGATGCCTTGCCCGGCACCGTGCTGAAGGGGCAGATCCGCAGCATCGGCTATGGCGTGAGCGTCGGCCAGCCTGCGCCCCCTGGGGCCTTGCCAACAGTGCAGAACAGCCGCGACTGGCTGCGTTCGGCGCAGCGCTTCCCGGTGATCGTCGAACTCGACCGTGATCAGCTCAAAGACAAGTCCGGATTGCGTGTGGGTGGCCAGGCCGAAGTCATGGCCCTGCCCAGCGAAGGCAACCCGCTGAACCTGCTGGGTCGCGTGTTCATGTGGCTGATGAGCTGGCTGTCGTATGCCTATTGAGCTGCGCCGCCTGCGCGCGCTGCGCCTGGCCTGGGGAGTGGCGCTGTGCCTGGCGACCAGCTTTGGCCTGGGCCTGCCGGTGCCGATCCTGGCGCCGGTGTTTGCGGTGCTGTTGCTGGCCATGCGCAGCGAGCCGCTGCCGTTCAAGGCGGCGCCGGCACTGGCGATCCTGGTATTGCTCAGTTGCGGCAGCGGCCTGTTGCTGATTCCGCTGTTGCGCCATGCTCCGGTGAGCGGGGTGCTGCTGGTCGGCGTGGGGGTGTTCCTGGTCTTGCGCTACGCGCTCAAGGGCGGCAATGGCCTGCTGGCCAACCTGCTGGTGATCGGCCTGACCATGATCGCGGCGGCTGGCACCAGCGATTTTACCTTGGCGCTGTCGGTGGTCGAGGCGTTGGCCAAGGGCATGCTATTGGCGGTGTTGGGGAGCGCGTTGGCCCATGTGCTGTTTCCCGAGCCGCCCGGCGCGCCTGTGCAGCCGTCGCCGCCCTTGCTGGACAGCGCGGATGTCGGCTGGGTTGCCCTGCGCGCCACGCTTATCGTGATGCCGGCGTTTCTGCTGGCGTTGATCGCCCCGGATCAGTTCATGCCGCTGATCATGAAGGCGGTGAGCCTGGGGCAGCAGGCCGGGGAGACGCGGGCGCGGCATGCCAGCCGCGAGCTGATCGGCTCGACCTTGCTGGCTGGGCTACTGGCAATGCTGGTGTGGGGCGCGTTGAGCCTGTTCGTTCACCTGTGGATGTTCTTTCTATGGGTGCTGCTGTTCGTCCTCTGGCAGGCGCGCAGGCTTTACCGTGCGGTGCAGACCCGGCAGAGCCCGGCGTACTGGGTGAGCTGCCTGACGACCATGCTGATCCTGCTCGGGCAGTCGGTGCAGGACAGTGCTGGCGGGCAGGATGTGTACAAGGCGTTTGCCGTGCGCATGGCGCTGTTCGTGGCGGTGTCGCTGTATGCCAGTGCCATGCTGATCTGGATCGACCGGCGCCGGGTTCGGGCTGCCTAGCCCCCCTGCACCGGCCTATTCGCGGGCACGCCCGCTCCCACAGGTACAGCGTCGCTGATGGGATCACACACACCCTGTGGGAGCGGGCAAGCCCGCGAAGAGGCCGGTACAGGCTACTCAGGGCTTCCAATCAATCCCGGTATCTGCCAGGTAGGCATCCACCGCCGCCCCGACCGTAGGGTGAAACGCCCGCTCCCCCATATGCTCGAACAACTCGAAGCGCTTCATCTTGTCTTTCACCGGGTCTTTCATCTCGGCAAACTGCAGCTCCACCCCCCGAGCTTCCAGCGCCCGATCCAGCTCGGCGAGCATGTCTGCCGAAGTGATATCGATGCTGGTCACAGGTTCCGCTGCAATCACCAGCCGCTGCACCGGAGTCGGCGATTCGTCCACCGCCGCCAGCACCGTACCCTGGAACTGCTCGGCGTTGGCGAAGAACAGCGGCGCATCCCAGCGCAGCAGCACCAGCCCGGGAATCCGCCGGGCCTGTGGATAACGTTTCACGTCGTGGTAGCCGCGGGTGCCATCGACCCGCCCGAGCACGGCGAAATGCGGCCTCCAGCCGTCCCACAGGAATTCGATCACCGAGATCGCCACGGCAATGCAGATACCCGGGATGGCACCGAACACCGCGACGCCGACGAAGCAGGTGAACGACAGCCAGAACTCCCATTGCTGCATACGGAAGATGCGCTTGAGGTCGGCGAACTCGAACAGCCCCAAAGCGGCGGCGATGACCACGGCAGCCAAGGCGCTGTTGGGCAGGTGCTGCATCAGGTTGGGGGCGACCAGCAGCAACAGGGTTACCGCCAGCGCGCCGATGATGCCGGTCAGCTGGGTTTTCGAGCCCGCTGCCTCGGCCACCGGGGTACGTGACGAGCTGCTGCTGATGGGGATGCCCTGGAACAGGCCGGAGGCCAGGTTGGCAACGCCCAGGCCGAACATCTCCTGGTTGGGGTTGACCGGTGTCTTGAGCCGCGCGGCATAGGAGCGCGACAGCACGCTGGTGTCGGCAAACGACACCAGGGCAACGGCAATCCCGCCCAGCACCACTTCGACCAGGTCGATGTCGTTTACCCATGGGAAGACGAAGCTGGGCAGACCCTGTGGCAACTGGCCGAGTACCTTGACGCCCATCTGGTCGAGGTTGAACAGGCTCACGGCCAGGGTCGCCAGCACCACGGCGATCAGGATTCCAGGGATGCGCTTGAAGGGTTTGAGCAGGAGGATCAGTACCAGGCTGCCGGCGCCGACGATGAAGCTTGGCCAGTGTCCCTGGCCGGCTAACAGTGCCTGGCCAAGGTGCCAGAGGTCGCGCAAGGGCCCCTCGCTATCGACTTTGATACCGAACAGCTTGGGTAGCTGGCTGATCAGCACGGTGAGGGCGATACCGTTCATGTAGCCGTAGCGGATCGGCTTGGACAGCAGCTCGGTGATGAAGCCCAGGCGCAGCAGCCCGGCGATCATGCAGAAGGCGCCGGCCACCAGGGCCATCAGGCTGGCGATGGCGATGGCGCGCTGCGGGTCGCTGGCGGCGTACTGCACCACCACCGCCAGGATTGGTGCGGCCAGTGCCGAGTCCGGGCCGAGCACCAGGATGCGGCTGGGGCCGAACAGGGCGTAGGCCAGCAGCGGGATGATGGTGGCGTACAAGCCGTAGATGCCCGGTACCCCGGAAGCTTCGGCGTAGGCGATGCCGACCGGCACCAGCATGGTGGTCAGCACCAGGCCGGCGGCGATGTCCTTGGGCAGCCAGGCGGGCTGGTAGTGCAGCAGGGTGGCCAGGCCGGGGAGCCAGCGCTGCCAGTCGAAGCCCGAGCGGGGAGGCGTTTCATGCATGGTCGAGGCTCCTGGGAGGAGGGCGCATGAAGCGCTAGGTGGTCCTTTAGATACTCTGCTTAGATGCAGAAAGTTGGGGCCGCTCTGCGGCCCTTTCGCGACACAAGGCCGCTCCTACAAGTACAGCGCAATTATCCAGATTTCGCTGTATCTGTAGGAGCGGCCTTGTGTCGCGAAAGGGCTGCAAAGCAGCCCCGGCAATCGTGCAGGAGAAGCTCAAAGACAAAACCCCTTGAAACCATGGGCCTCAAGGGGTTTTCAGTGCTGCAGACTGCCGTTTAGACGTTGAAGCGGAAGTGCATCACGTCGCCGTCTTTGACGATGTAGTCCTTGCCTTCCAGGCGCCATTTACCGGCTTCCTTGGCACCGCTTTCACCCTTGAACTGGATGAAGTCGTCATAGGCGACCACTTCGGCGCGGATGAAGCCTTTTTCGAAGTCGGTGTGGATCACGCCAGCGGCCTGCGGGGCGGTGGCGCCGACGCGTACGGTCCAGGCGCGCACTTCCTGCACGCCGGCAGTGAAGTAGGTCTGCAGGTTGAGCAGCTCGTAACCGGCGCGGATCACGCGGTTCAGGCCAGGCTCTTCCAGGCCCAGGGCCTCGAGGAACATGTCTTTCTCTTCGCCGTCTTCCAGCTCGGCGATTTCCGCCTCGATCTTGTTGCACACCGGCACCACGACCGCGCCTTCTTCCTCGGCGATGGCCTTGACCACGTCCAGGTGCGGGTTGTTGTCGAAGCCGTCTTCGGCGACGTTGGCGATGTACATCACCGGCTTGCTGGTCAGCAGGTGGAAGCCACGGATCATGGCCTTCTCGTCGTCAGCCATGTGCTTCATCAGGCTGCGCGCTGGCTTGCCTTCGGTGAAGTGCGGGATCAGCTTCTCCAGGATCGCCTTTTGCGCCAGGGCGTCCTTGTCGCCGCCCTTGGCGTTGCGAGCAACTTTCTGCAGTTGCTTCTCGCAGCTGTCGAGGTCGGCGAAGATCAGTTCGAGGTCAATGATCTCGATGTCGCGCTTGGGGTCGACGCTGTTGGAAACGTGGATCACGTTCTCGTCTTCGAAGCAGCGCACCACGTGGGCGATGGCGTCGGTCTCGCGGATGTTGGCGAGGAACTTGTTGCCCAGGCCTTCACCTTTCGACGCACCGGCCACCAGGCCTGCAATGTCGACGAACTCCATGGTGGTCGGCAGGATGCGGTTAGGCTTGACGATTTCCGCCAGCGCCGCCAGGCGCGCATCGGGCATCGGCACGATGCCGCTGTTCGGCTCGATGGTGCAGAAAGGGAAGTTCTCCGCCGCGATGCCAGACTTGGTCAGGGCGTTGAACAGGGTGGACTTGCCGACGTTGGGCAGGCCGACGATGCCGCAATTGAAACCCATGGGTATTCCCCTCTCTAGGAAATCAGGCCTTCTGGCTGTGCAGCTCGCGCATGGCCTTGGCGAAGTCGCCAGCCAGCACGTCCGGCAGCACGCCGAGGGCAAAATCGATGCTGGCGTCGAGCTTCTCCTGCTCGGCGCGCGGCGCGCGGCCCAGGACGAAGTTGGAGACCAGTTTGGCGTCGCCCGGGTGGCCAATGCCAAGCCGCAGGCGGTGGAAGTCGTTCTGGTTGCCGAGCTGCGCGATGATGTCGCGCAGGCCGTTGTGGCCCCCATGGCCGCCGCCGCGCTTGAGCTTGGCAACGCCCGGAGGCAGGTCGAGTTCGTCGTGTGCCACCAGGATCGCTTCCGGCTTGATGCGGAAGAAATTGGCCAATGCCGCCACGGCCTGGCCGCTACGGTTCATGTAGGTGGTGGGGATCAACAGACGAACGTCGTTGCCCTGATGGCTGAATTTAGCCGTCAGGCCGAAATATTTTTTGTCAGCGGTCAGCGATACACGCTGGGCGCTGGCAATGCGTTCAACGAAAAGAGCCCCTGCGTTATGCCGGGTCTGTTCGTATTCGGGGCCGGGGTTACCCAGGCCAACGATCAACTGGATGGCGGTCACGTCAGGGGCTCTTCCTTGGAGTTGGTGGGTTACAGGGCGCGGGGCGCACTGTAACCCGATCAACACCGGCGTGCGAGTGGATTACTCGGCAGCGCCTTCTTCAGCAGCTTCGGCGGAAACGCGCGGAGCGTGAACGTTGGCAACAGCTTTGTCATCACCGTGGGCCAGAGCAACGAACTCTACGCCTTTCGGAGCTTTCAGGTCCGACAGGTGGATGATGGTGCCGATTTCGGCGTTGGCCAGGTCGACTTCGATGAACTCTGGCAGGTCTTTGGCTTCGCAGGAAACTTCGATCTGCGATTCGACGTGCGAGATCTCGCCGCCTTTCTTGACCGGTGCTTCTTCGTTGATGAAGTGCACTGGAACAACAGCGGTCAGCTTCTGGCCGGCAACGACGCGAACGAAGTCGGCGTGCATGATGAAGCCTTTGGCTGGGTGGCGCTGCATGGCCTTGACGATGACGTTCTGCTTGGCGCCGTCGACGTTCAGTTCGATAACGTGGCTGAAGGCAGCTTCGTTTTCGAACAGCTTGGCGATTTCCTTGGCCACGATGGTCAGGGATTGAGCTTCTTTATCGCCACCGTATACAACGGCAGGGATGCTGGCGGAGTGACGCAGGCGGCGGCTCGCACCTTTCCCCAGGTCAGTACGCGCTTGGGCGTTCAGGATGAAATCAGTCATTTTGCTTCTCCAAAATAGCCTCCCGAATGGCGTTTGCGACCAGCGCCAGACGGGGATGGCAAAAAAGCCCCGCCCCAACACATGCTGGGGCGGGGCGCTTCACATCAACACGCGTTCCGCTTAGCGGAACATCGCGCTGATCGATTCTTCGTTGCTGATGCGACGGACCGCTTCAGCGACAACCGGTGCGATATCCAGCTGGCGGATACGGTCACAGGCTTGAGCAGCGGCAGACAGCGGAACGGTGTTGGTCACCACCAGCTCGTCCAGTACCGACTTCTCGATGTTCTCGATCGCGCGGCCCGACAGGACAGGGTGCGTGCAGTAGGCGTAAACCTTGGCAGCGCCGTGCTCTTTCAGGGCTTTGGCCGCGTGGCACAGGGTGCCGGCGGTGTCGACCATGTCGTCTACCAGGATGCAGGTGCGCCCTTCGACGTCGCCGATGATGTGCATGACCTCGGAGTGGTTAGCCTTTTCACGGCGTTTGTCGATGATACCGAGGTCGACGCCCAGGGACTTGGCAACGGCGCGTGCGCGCACAACGCCACCGATGTCCGGGGAAACGATCATCAGGTTCTCGAAACGCTGGTCTTCGATGTCGTCGACCAGTACGGGCGAGCCGTAGATGTTGTCGACCGGGATATCGAAGAAGCCTTGGATCTGGTCAGCGTGCAGGTCGACGGTGAGAACACGGTCGATACCCACGACAGTAAGCATGTCAGCAACGACTTTGGCGCTGATGGCTACACGTGCCGAACGCGGACGGCGGTCCTGGCGGGCATATCCGAAGTACGGAATCACGGCGGTGATTCGGGATGCTGAGGAGCGGCGGAAGGCGTCGGCCATCACTACCAGTTCCATCAGGTTATCGTTGGTCGGGGCACAGGTCGGCTGAATAATGAAGACGTCTTTACCGCGGACATTTTCATTGATCTCAGTGCTGATCTCACCGTCGGAGAATTTACCGACAGAGACGTCACCGAGAGGGATATGCAGCTGACGTACGACACGCCGAGCCAGATCGGGGTTAGCGTTCCCCGTAAAGACCATCATCTTGGACACGCGCAGTACCTGAAGGCTGAGGGTATACCTGGATGAGTATAAGGAAAATGGCAGGGGCGGCTGGATTCGAACCAACGCATGGCAGGATCAAAACCTGCTGCCTTACCGCTTGGCGACGCCCCTGTATCTGTTGCTGCGAACGCTTATGCGCTCGACTTCTTGACCAGACTTTGCAGCTTGCGATGCAACATCGAAATATTGCTTCCTTTCGCCACAAACCCTGTTTGGGTCGCTGAAAGAAGGGCCAGAACTTTATCAGCTTCGGCTTTGCTTGGGAAGGCCCCAAACACACAACTTCCAGTGCCGGTTAGTCGAGCCTCTGTGAATTTACCCAGTGAATTCAGCGCGTTGCGAACTTCCGGATAATTCTGCTCTACCACCGGTTGGCAGTCATTTCGACTGTTTCCCTTGGGAACGGGGCGCATCTTAAGGGGGAGGGAATCACGTGTCAACTGTGGATGTGAAAAAATTTCTACTGTGCTGACAGACACTTGCGGCACCAGGACGACATACCACGGCTCTTCCGGGTCGACCGGGGTCAGTTGCTCACCGACGCCCTGGGCAAAGGCGGCATGGCCACGGACGAACACCGGCACATCGGCGCCCAGGCTCAAGCCCAGCGCGGCCAGGCGGTCTTCGTCCCAGTCCAGCTGCCACAGGTGGGCCAGCGCCAGCAGCGTGGTCGCCGCATCCGAGCTGCCGCCGCCGATACCGCCGCCCATGGGCAGTACCTTGGTCAGCCAGATATCGGCACCCAGCCGGGTGCCGGACTGTTCCTGCAATGTACGCGCGGCGCGCACGATCAGGTTGCTGTCGTGGGGCACGCCTTCGATTTCGGTATGCAGGCGGATCACGCCGTCTTCGCGCAGGGCGAAGCTCAGCTCGTCGCCATGGTCGAGAAACTGGAACACGGTTTCCAGCTCGTGGTAACCGTCGGCGCGGCGACCGATGATGTGCAGCCACAGGTTGAGCTTGGCCGGGGCGGGCAGGGTGAGCGTGTGCATGGATCAGTGCCCCAGCTGGCGCGGTTGCCAGTCCTTGACCACCAGGGTCACGTCGAGGTCTTTGCCATGCAGCTTCATGCGTTCCGGCAGCCAGTAGCCGTTCTGCTCGGTATAGCTCAGGTACTGAACCTGCCAGCCATCCTGGTCGAGGCTGGCCAGGCGGCTGTCGCCATCCAGGGTCAGCTTGCTCTTGCTGTCGGGGGCGGGCAGGCCGCGTACCCACCAGACCAGGTGCGAGACCGGCAGCTGCCAACCGAGCTGTTCTTCCAGCAGGGCTTCGGGGCTGCCGGCTTCATAGCGGCCCTGGTTGGCCACTTCCAGCACCACGCCACCCGGGCGGCCAGTCAGGCGAGCTGCGCCACGGCCGAGCGGGCCGGCCAGGCGGATGTCGTAGTAATCCTGGCGTTGCAGCCAGAACAGCGTGCCGCTGCCGGAGTCGCGCGGGGCGCGGATGCCGACCTTGCCGTTGATCTGCCAGCCGTCGAGGCTGCTCAGCTGCTCTTTGTGGGCGCGCCACTGCTGTGGGTCGCCGTGGCCCTGCAAGGCCTCACGGCTACCGAAGCCGGCACAGCCGGCCAGCAGGGCGATCAGGGTGAAGGTGATGCAATGGCGCAGAAACATGGCGTTAAAGAGTCTCGGATCCGGTCAGGCGCAGGAGGGTCTTGCGCAGGATGGGGCTGTCGGCCTGGGCTTCGAAGCCCTTGGCCCAGACCTGGCGGGCTTCGCGGCGCTTGCCGTTGGCCCACAGGACTTCGCCCAGGTGAGCGGCCACTTCGTGGTCGGGGAAGCGAGCAAAGGCCTGGCGCAGGTAGTCTTCAGCCTCTTCGAGGTGGCCCAGGCGATAGTTGATCCAGCCCATGCTGTCGAGCACGGCTGGGTCGTCCGGGGTCAGCTGGTGGGCCTTGTCGATCAGTGCCTTCGCTTCGTCGTAGCGGGTGGTGCGGTCGGCCAGGGTGTAGCCGAGGGCGTTCAGCGCCATGGCGTTGTCCGGCTCGCGGGCGATGATGGCGCGCAGGTCTTTTTCCATCAGCGGAAGGTCATTGCGCTTTTCGGCGAGCATGGCGCGGGTATAAAGGAGGTTGAGGTCGTCCGGGTAGCGCTTGAGGGCTTGCTGCAGCACCTGGTCGGCCTGGGCGTCCTTGTTGTTGTTGCTGTAGCTTTCCGATTCGATCAGGTACAGCTGCACCGCGTAGTCCGGCTGCGCCTCGCGGGCCTCGGCGAGCAGGCGCGAAGCCTCGGTGCCGCGGCCGTTGGCGATCAGGATGTCGGCTTGGCGCAGTTGCGCCGGCAGGTAATCCGGGCCGTTGCCGACCAGGGCGTATTCGCGCAGGGCGCCGGCCGGGTCATGGCGCTCTTCGGCGATGCGGCCCAGGTTGAGGCGGGCGGCGTCGACGTTGCTGTCGCGCTCGATCAGCTCGCGCAGGTAGACCTCGGCTTCATCCCAGTCCTTCATCTCCAGGCACACCAAGGCCAGGGAGTAACGCGCTTCGTCATCATCCGGGTACTGCTGGACCAGGCTGAGGAATTCGGCCTTGGCGTCGGCCATGCGGTCCTGTTCGACCAGGGTGCGCGCATAGGTCAGGCGCAGGCGCTTGTCATCGGGGTTGTCACGGATTGCCCCGCGCAGCAACGGCAGCGCTTCCGGCCCACGGTCCAGAGCCTGGAGCAGGCGGGCGCGCAACAGGATCGGGGCGATTTCGCCATTCTGCGCCGGGTGCGCTTCGAGCAGGTCGAGGGCTTGCTGGGCCTTGCCGTCCTGGTTCAGCAGCAGCGCCTTGCCGAACACCAACTGGCTGTTGTCCGGGTATTTGACCAGCAGGCGATCGAAGCTCTGCATCAGGCCGTCGCGGGTGCTCTGGTCGGTTTCGGCGGCGGACAGGGCAAGGAAGTCGAAGTGGGTGTCACCCTGGCCTTGCAGCACCTTCTCCATATAGGTCATGGAGTCGTCGTAGCGGCCGGCGCGGGCCAGCTGAATGGCGGCGGCGCGCTGGGCGTCGAGGTTGTCCGGGTCGTTCTTGGCCCAGATCAGTGCGCTGTCCAGCGCCGGCTCGTCGGCGCCGAGGTACTCGGCAATCCGGTACGCGCGCTCGGAAACGCCCGGGTCCTGGGTCTTCTCGGCCTGGTCGGCGTAGTTGGCCAGGGCGATGTCGAAGCGGTTGCGCTGGCCGGCCAGTTCGGCCACCAGCAGGCTATAAAGAGTGTCTTGCGTGAACGACCCATACACCACGGGCTTCTTCGCCTCGGCCTCGGCGGCGGGAGGCTCGGCCTTTTGCGGGGCCAGGCTCTGGCAGCCCTGGAGCAGGGCGAAGGCAAGCAGC
Source organism: Pseudomonas sp. 382 (assembly GCF_002759075.1). NCBI lineage: Bacteria > Pseudomonadati > Pseudomonadota > Gammaproteobacteria > Pseudomonadales > Pseudomonadaceae > Pseudomonas > Pseudomonas sp. 382. The sequence continues at coordinate 21,588 of NZ_PEMX01000015.1, read as the reverse complement.
AGTGCGTAGGGTCTGTTCATAGAGAGGCTTAAAAAGACTAACCGGCGGTCGGAGCATGATGACACAAGCGCGAGGGCAAACCCACCTGCGAAGGTCGTGGTTTACAGCTTGGGTGGTGCTAGGTCGGACAGCGGGGTAGGTGAGAGGTTCGGTGGTGTAGATCGCTCCGTTGATTCGGCTATTTAACGGGAAACAGGAAGTGGGAGAGCACGAGCGCAGAGAGCAGCGTCAGATGCAAGGCCAGCAGGCAAAGAAGAATGCGTCGATGCTTTCGGGAGAAAGCCTTGACCTCCTCTGCGTTAGCGAGTCCTCGCCATATGAACAATTTGGGGGTTGCCAATACTGCCGATATGGAACCAGTGCGTATCAGCTTTCCTGGCAGGCCCGCGAACCTGTAGATTTTTCTGTTATCTATGACGTATTTGCAATTTGATAGAAAAGACTCAAAAAGCTCGGTGTATTTTTGAGCAACGTAGCACTGGGTAATGAATGTGAGTGCCATGGGGACAATGATTGAAATCCCCACTATTCCCGTTCCCAGGTCGTATTCACTTCAGGCTTTCCCGATATAGAAATTCACCGAAGGATTTGCCCTTTTCTCCAGCGTAATCACCAGCAGATTTTCCTCCTATAGCTCCTCCCGCAACTGCGCAAGCAAGTGTGCCTGTCCCACCACTGGCGACGCCCAGAACTGCGCACACCGCTGGGCCAATATATGCGCCAGCATATGCTCCAGCGCTAGCACCTGCTAAACCACCAACCAAAGATGCAGTCTCGACGAACTGCGCTCTGCTGCAGTCCTCCTCTCTCCCCAAGGTACAGGCCTTCTGAATCTCGAGTCCCGTAGCTCCCACTCCGAGTGCTACACCGATATAGCTGCCATTCTTGATCAGGCGCGCAGCTTTGCCCACCCCGGCAACCTTATCCGCATACCCCGAAATTTCGGACTTGGCCCGGTCAGTGATTGGCAGGCTAGGCACCGATATCGGGAAGGCAATAGAGGGACATCTATTTGGGAAATGGACTACAAGATTGTGGATAACTTTGCCTTAGATGTGTCGGGAAGTTTCATTGACAGGTGCTAATTGTAGGAAATATTCCCTTGTGACTTATGGACGCTCGGAGCGGAGAGTGTCACGAGGGGAGGCGACTGGGGGATTCGCTTCTCCTGCTCTGGCCTTTTCGCGGGCATGCCCGCTCCCACAGATTTTGCGCTTGCCTTGGCGGTGGGGTTTTTTCGGGCGGGGCGTGGACAGGGCTCCCTGGGGCCAGGTTGGTCCGCCCTATCACGACAATAGCGAACGGTGGTTGTTCTAAAACCTGCGAAAGAGGACAATTATCGGCTTCTCGTCACAACCAGCGACCTTGCATGGCCTTTCTTGCACTTGGTATCAACCATAAGACTGCCTCGGTAGACGTACGCGAGCGCGTGGCGTTTACCCCAGAGCAGCTGGTCGACGCCCTGCAGCAGCTCTGCCGACTGACCGCCAGCCGTGAGGCGGCGATCCTGTCGACCTGCAACCGTAGCGAGCTTTATATAGAGCAGGACCACCTGTCCGCCGACGCCGTTCTGCAATGGCTGGCCGAGTATCACCGGCTGAGCCTGGACGAACTGCGCGCCAGCGCCTACGTCCACGAAGAGCACGATGCGGTGAAGCACATGATGCGGGTCGCCTCCGGGCTCGATTCGCTGGTGCTCGGCGAACCGCAGATCCTCGGTCAGATGAAGTCCGCCTATGCGGTGGCGCGTGAGGCCGGCACCATCGGCCCGCTGCTCGGGCGCCTGTTCCAGGCCACCTTCAGCGCCGCCAAGCAGGTGCGCACCGACACCGCGATCGGCGAAAACCCGGTTTCCGTGGCATTCGCTGCGGTCAGCCTGGCCAAGCAGATCTTCAGCGACCTGGGCCGCAGCCAGGCCCTGCTGATCGGTGCCGGCGAAACCATCACCCTGGTCGCCCGTCACCTGCATGAACAAGGTGTGCGCCGCATCGTCGTGGCCAACCGCACCCTGGAGCGGGCGAGCATCCTCGCCGAGCAGTTCGGTGCCCATGCCGTGCTGCTGGCCGACATCCCGCAGGAGCTGGCCAACAGCGATATCGTCATCAGCTCCACAGCCAGCCAGTTGCCGATCCTCGGCAAGGGCGCGGTGGAAAGCGCGCTGAAGCAGCGCCGGCACAAACCGATCTTCATGGTCGATATCGCCGTCCCGCGTGACATCGAGCCGCAAGTGGGCGAACTCGACGACGTCTACCTGTACACCGTCGATGACCTGCACGAGGTGGTCGCGGAAAACCTCAAGAGCCGCCAGGGTGCAGCCCAGGCCGCCGAAGAGCTGGTTTCGGTGGGCGCCGAAGATTTCATGCTGCGCCTGCGCGAACTGGCCGCGGTCGATGTGCTGCGCGCCTACCGCCAGCAAAGCGAGCGCCTGCGCGACGAAGAACTGCAAAAGGCCCAGCGCCTGCTGGCCAATGGCGGCAACCCCGAAGAAGTATTGGCGCAACTGGCCCGGGGCCTGACCAACAAACTCCTGCATGCCCCTAGCGTGCAGCTGAAAAAGCTCTCGGCCGAGGGCCGCCTCGATGCGCTGGCCATGGCCCAGGAACTCTTTGCCCTCAACGAGGGCTCGACGGACAAATCCCCGCAATGAAAGCGTCGCTGCTGAACAAACTGGAGATTCTCCAGGACCGCTTCGAGGAACTCACCGCGCTGCTCGGTGACGCCGAAGTGATTTCCGACCAGACCCGCTTCCGCGCCTATTCCCGCGAATATGCCGAAGTCGAGCCGGTTCATGCCGCCTACAAAGAATGGCGCAAGGTGCAGGACGACCTTGAAGGCGCCCAGGCGCTGCTCAAGGACGCTGACCCCGACCTGCGCGAAATGGCCGTTGAAGAAGTGCGCGAAGCCAAGGAGCAGCTGGTCGAACTGGAGTCCAACCTGCAGCGCATGCTGCTACCCAAGGATCCCAACGATGGCCGCAACGTATTCCTCGAGATCCGTGCCGGTACTGGCGGTGACGAAGCGGCGATCTTCTCTGGCGACCTGTTCCGCATGTACTCGCGCTACGCCGAGAAGCGCGGCTGGCGCCTGGAGATTCTCTCCGAGAACGAAGGCGAGCACGGCGGTTACAAAGAGATCATCGCCCGTGTCGAAGGCGACAACGTGTACGGCAAGCTCAAGTTCGAGTCTGGCGCGCACCGTGTTCAGCGGGTGCCGGAAACCGAATCCCAGGGCCGTATCCACACCTCGGCCTGCACCGTTGCCGTGCTGCCCGAGCCTGACGAGCAAGCGGCAATCGAGATCAACCCGGCCGACCTGCGTGTAGATACCTACCGTGCCTCGGGTGCCGGTGGTCAGCATGTGAACAAGACCGACTCGGCGATCCGCATCACCCACTTGCCCACCGGCATCGTGGTCGAGTGCCAGGAAGAGCGTTCGCAACACAAGAACCGCGCCCGCGCCATGTCCTGGCTGTCGGCCAAGCTCAATGACATGCAGACCAGTGCCGCGCAGAACGCCATCGCCAGCGAGCGCAAGTTGCTGGTCGGCTCCGGTGACCGCTCCGAACGCATCCGTACCTACAATTACCCACAGGGACGGGTGACCGATCACCGCATCAACCTGACCCTGTACTCCCTCGACGACATCCTTGCCGGTGGCGTGGAGGCCGTCATCGAACCGCTGTTGGCCGAATACCAGGCCGACCAGCTGGCTGCCCTGGGGGACTGATGACCATCATTGCCAGCCTCCTGCGCAACGCGCAGCTGCCGGACTCGCCCAGCGAACGCCTGGACGCCGAACTGCTGCTCGCCGCTGCCATCAGCAAGTCGCGCAGCTTCCTGCACACCTGGCCCGAGCGCATCGTCAGCAGCGAAGATGCCGAGACCTACGCCAGCTACCTGCAGCGCCGCCGGGCCGGCGAGCCGGTGGCCTACATCCTCGGGCAGCAGGGCTTCTGGAAGCTCGACCTTGAAGTGGCGCCGCATACGCTGATTCCACGCCCGGATACCGAGCTGCTGGTCGAAACCGCCCTGGAGCTGCAGCCCGCATCGCCTGCCAAGGTCCTCGACCTGGGCACCGGCACTGGCGCCATCGCCCTGGCCCTGGCCAGCGATTGCCCGGCCTGGCAGGTAACGGCGGTGGACCGCGTCGAAGAGGCCGTGGCCTTGGCCGAGCGCAATCGCCAGCGCCTGGGCCTGAGTAACGTCCGGGTGCTGGTCAGCCACTGGTTTGGCAGCCTCGCCGGGCAACGTTTCGACCTGATTCTCAGCAACCCGCCATACATCCGCGCTGAAGACCCGCACCTGGTCGAGGGCGACGTGCGTTTCGAGCCCAGCAGTGCGCTGGTGGCTGGTAGCGATGGCCTTGATGACCTGCGGGTGATCGTCGCCCAGGCGCCTGAGCACCTGGTGCCGGGTGGCTGGCTGCTGCTCGAGCACGGTTACGACCAGGCGACGGACGTACGTGCCCTGTTGGCCGCACAAGGCTTCACCGAGGTGGCCAGCCGCAAGGACCTGGGCGGCCATGAGCGTATTTCACTGGGGCGTCTGCCATGTTGAGCGATCAGGAGCTGTTGCGTTACAGCCGGCAGATCCTGCTGGCCCAGGTGGACATCGATGGCCAACTGCGGCTCAAGCGCAGCAAGGCATTGATCGTCGGTCTCGGTGGCCTCGGCTCGCCAGTGGCGCTGTACCTGGCGGCTGCGGGCGTAGGTGAGCTGCACCTGGCCGACTTCGACACCGTCGACCTGACCAACCTGCAACGCCAGGTCATCCATGACAGCGGCAGCGTCGGCATGAGCAAAGTGGATTCGGCGCTGCAGCGGCTGCAGGCGATCAACCCCGAGATCGCGCTGGTCGCCCACCGCCAGGCACTGGACCAAGACTCCCTGGCCGCTGCGGTGGCTGCGGTCGACCTGGTGCTGGACTGCTCTGACAACTTCGGCACCCGCGAGGCGGTCAATGCGGCCTGCTTCGCAGCGGGTAAACCCCTGGTGAGTGGCGCGGCGATCCGACTGGAAGGCCAGTTGTCGGTGTTCGACCCGCGTCGTGACTACAGCCCTTGCTACCACTGCCTGTACGGCCACGGCAGCGAAGATGAGCTGACCTGCAGCGAAGCCGGCGTGATCGGCCCGCTGGTTGGACTGGTGGGAAGCCTGCAGGCGCTGGAAGCGATGAAACTGCTGGCCGGCTTCGGTGAACCGCTGATAGGCCGCCTGCTGTTGATCGACGCCCTCGGCACGCGCCTGCGTGAGTTGCGGGTCAAGCGAGACCCGGCTTGTGCCGTGTGTGGCAAGCGCGATGGCTGATCGCTCGGCGCCGGTCGGCGTGATGGACTCGGGGGTCGGCGGTTTGTCGGTGCTCGCCGAAATCCAGCGCCTGTTGCCCAATGAGTCGCTGCTCTATGTGGGCGATTGCGGTCATGTGTCTTATGGCGAAAAGTCTGCGGACTACATCCGCCAGCGCTGCCGGCGCATCGCCGAGTTCTTCCAGGCGCAAGGTGCCAAGGCAATGGTTCTGGCCTGCAATACCGCGACCGTGGCTGCGGTCGGCGACCTGCGCGAGCTGTACCCCGACTGGCCCTTGGTCGGCATGGAGCCGGCGGTCAAGCCTGCTGCCGCCGCCACCCGCTCGGGCGTGGTCGGCGTGCTGGCCACCACCGGCACCTTGCAGAGTGCCAAGTTTGCCGCCTTGCTCGACCGTTTCGCCAACGACGTGCAAGTGGTCACCCAACCCTGCCCGGGACTGGTCGAGCTGATCGAAACCGGTGACCTCGGCAGCCCGCAGCTGCGCCAGTTGCTGCTGGGTTATGTGCAGCCGCTGCTCACCGCTGGCTGCGATACCTTGATCCTCGGCTGCACCCATTACCCGTTCCTGCGTTCGCTGCTGGCGCAGATGGTGCCCGCCGATGTGGCCATCATCGATACCGGAGCCGCCGTGGCGCGCCAGTTGCAACGCCTGCTGGCCGCACGCGATCTTCTGGCAGCGGGGCCGGCGCGTGATGCGGCATTCTGGACCAGCGGCGAACCGCAGGCCCTGAGAAACATCCTGCCAGTGCTGTGGCACAAGTCGGACGTTGTGCAACGCTTTCAGTTGTAAAAAAAATGTGAAAACAGCTGAACTATCGTTGCCTTGCCGATTTCTACCGATTTGCCTGACACAAGGCGAACACTAATAACAGCATCAGGAAAGGATGTTTTTCATGAGGAAGCTGATCGGTTTGGCGGCCGCTGCCGCGTTTACCCTGGGGCATGTGGTGGCAGCGCAAGCAGCCGATGTATCGTTTTCGGTGGGACAGACCGGTGATTCCACCATGGTTTACCGACTGGGCCTGCAGTCCAACTGGGATGCGAGCTGGTGGCAGACCAGCGTCGGCCGGCTGACTGGCTATTGGGACGGCGCCTACACCTATTGGGAGGGTGACGAGACGTCGAGCAACCACAGCCTTTCGTTTGCGCCCGTGTTCGTTTACGAATTCGCCGGTAATTCGGTAAAGCCGTATATCGAAGCGGGGATTGGTGTGGCGGCATTTGCCCATACCGAACTCGAGAGCAACAAGTTAGGTTCGGCGTTCCAGTTCGAAGACCGAATTGGCTTCGGCCTGCGTTTTGCCGGTGGGCATGAGGTCGGGGTAAGGGCGATTCACTATTCCAATGCGGGGATCCAGACCCCTAACGATGGTGTCGAGAGCTACAGCCTGCATTACCGCATGGCGCTCTGAGCCTGTGCCGGCCTCTTCGTGGGTTGAGCCGCGATGAGGCCGGGCCTGAGAACCCGCAACTTAGCGAGATAACGGCCACAGGCTGCTGATATCCAGCACTTCCAGCACCAACTCCGGTTCACGCAACGCCAGACGAGCGATCAGTTCATCTGCCGCACTGTGCGGCGTCCAGGCATCCGGGACGGCCTGCACGGAGGTCACCGGCGTCTTCAGCGACTGCGGTGCCACCACGGTCAGGTCAACCCCCAGCCCTTTCAACGCCTGGCGCTGTTCTCGCGACCACTGCGGCAGATTGTTCCAGCCCGCCGAAACCTGGGTCGGTGAGTAGAGCTGCAAGGCCGAATAGCGATTGAAAATCGCCATGACCTGCGGCTGATGCCCCTTTGCCAGCAACGGCTGTGCACTGGCCAGGCAATGCTCGCCAGCCAGCTGGTTGTCAGTGACGATGGCCTCGAACACATCGCTGTCCGCCACGTCTTCGGCCAGGTAATCACTGGCCCCACCGTTGATGATCAATACGTCCAGCGAACACCAGGCATGGCATATCTGTTCTGCCGCCCTGGCGGCCGTGCCGTCTTCATGCAGTTGCCAAGGCAGGCGCAACAGCCGGCCACCATGGCGCACGGCCAGTGCGTCCAGTTCCTCGCTTCCTTTGCCACTTGCGGCAACCCGGTGCCCTTGCTCGAGCAACCGCTCCACCAAGGCCAGACCCAGTCCGTTGCTGGCCCCCGTAACCCAGAAACTACGCGAGTAATTCAAGATGCTGCCCTCTGATCCTGCCGGCGTGGTAGGCCCTTGAAGGCTTCCAGTGCACGCTGGCGACTGCTGCCGAGATCGACAATCGGACTGTGATACGAATTATTAGCAAAAAGATCGGCTGACTTCACTGGCTGGTGGATGGATTTTTCGCCCAGCCCGCGCAATTCCGGCAGCCAGTAGCGAATGAAGCGGCCTTCGGGGTCGAACCGCTGCGACTGGGAAACCGGGTTGAAGATGCGGAAATAGGGCACTGCGTCGGTGCCGGTGGAGGCACTCCATTGCCAGCCGCCATTGTTGGCGGCCAGATCACCGTCTATCAGATGGCGCATGAAGTGCCGTTCGCCCAGGCGCCAGTCGATCAGCAGGTTCTTGCTCAGGAACATCGCGACGATCATGCGCAGGCGGTTGTGCATCCAGCCGGTGTGCAGCAGTTGGCGCATGGCCGCGTCAATGATCGGGAAGCCGGTACGCCCCTCCTGCCAGGCCTTGAAATCGTCTGGCGCATCGCGCCAGGGCAGGGCTTCGGTCTGGGGGCGGAAGGCACGATGCCTGGAGACCTGTGGGTAACCCGTCAGGATGTGCTTGTAGAACTCGCGCCAGAGTAATTCGTTGATCCACGTCTGCACGCCGCTGCTGCCACTGTCGAGCTCGCCGCGGTTGCTGGCCAGCGCTGCGTGCAGGCATTGGCGGGGCGAGATCACGCCAGCAGCCAGGTAGGCAGAAAGTTGGCTGGTGCCAGGTTTGGCCGGGAGGTCGCGCAGGTGCGCATAGTCTTCGACCGTTTCATCGATGAAGCGGGCAAGCCGCGCCTGCGCCTGGTCTTCACCGGCGGGCCAGTAATCACTCAGCGCAACGGCGGGCTTGTCGAAGCCATCGATATGCTGCGGGATCGGGTCGCTGGCGATATCCAGTGGCTGCTGGCGCTTCACCCGCGGGGCCAGTGTCGGCAGGCTGCGGTGCAGGTGTTCCAGGCAGACCTTTTTGAACTGGGAAAAGACTTGGAAGTAGTCACCGTTGCGAGTCACGATGGTGCCCGGGCGGAAGAACAGCTGGTCCAGGTAGCTGTGAGCGCGCACACCGGCATCCTCCAGCAGCTTGCGCGTGGCTGCATCACGCTGCTCCTCGTTGATGCCGTATTCGTCGTTCCAGTGCACCGCTTCGATGTTGTGCCGCCGGCACACGTCGAGCAGGGTTGCCGGCGCCTGGTCCCACGTGTCGATCTTGCGCACCAGCAGTGGAATGTTCAGTTGCTCCAGTGCCTGGCGCAGCTGGCGCAGGTTGCGCAGCCAGAAGTCGACCTTGCAGGCAGCGTCGTCGTGGGCCTGCCATTGGCCGGGGCTGGCCAGCCACAAGGCCACGGTCGGGCCGCGTTCGCAGGCGACGCTGAGGGCGGAGTTGTCGTCGATGCGCAGGTCGCTGCGCAGCCAGATCAGTTGCATGGGGCACTCGTCTCTACAGGCTGGCGCACATTGCCTTGCAGCACACGCAATGCCGCCTGCGGGGTATCGAACAGGAAAAGGTCGGGCAGATCGAAAGCGTGCAGCTCGGCTTGGTGCAGGGCGAGGGTGGCGCCGCCCAGCAGCTTGGTCACACCGATGCCCTGCAAGGTCCGCTGCAAGGTGCTGGCATCGATGCGTGGGCCAAGGTGCATCAGCACGGCCCAAGGTTGCAGGGTGGTCACGGCACGTTGTAGCTGCGCGCCGCCCACCGGTTGTTCAAGCACCTCTACGGGGATGCCGTTGCTGCTTAGCAGCCAGGCGCACAGCCACAGGCTTGGGTCGAACGGGCGCTCGCTGTCTTCGCAGAGCAGCACGGCCGGCCCCTGCAACGATTGATTGTCGTGATACACCCGAGCCCCTAGCTTGCTGCGTAGCCAGGTATGGAAAAACACCTGTTCGAGGCGCGCGTTGAAGTGGCTGCGCCAGCGCACCGCGAGGGATGCCAGCAGTGGCAGCAGCAACTGTTCGCACAGCGTCACGGCGGGGTATAACGCCATCACCTGGTTCAGTTGCTGGTCGAGACTGCGTTGGGAAAGGTGGGCAATGGCTTCGATCAACTGCAGCTGGCGCGGCTGCCAGTCGCCCATCGGCGCACGCTTCACCGGTTGATCGAGCAGCTCACGAACCTGACCGACCGAAGCACCACGTTCAAGCCAGCCGAGTATCGCCTGAACCCGTTCGAGCTGGTCTTGCCCATACAAGCGATGCCCTTTGGCGGTGCGTTGCGGCTTCAGCAAGCCATAGCGACGCTCCCAGGCGCGCAAGGTGACCGGGTTGACGCCGGTGCGCCGGGCCAGCTCGCCAATCGGCACGAGCGTTTCAGACAGCATTGCGCAGCCCCAGGCTGTCAGGGTGGGGCTGCAGGTAAGTCTGCTGTTGCAGGTAAGGATCGGGATGCTTGCGCAGGTGATGCTTGAGCAGCGTCAGTGGCACCACCAGCGGTACTTCACCTTGCTGGTACTGACCGATGAGGTGCTGCAGCTCAGCTTTGTCCTGCTGTGTCAGCGAGTCCTTGAAGTAGCCGCTCAGGTGCTGCAGGACATTGCCGTGGGTACCCCGGCTGGCGCAACGCCGTAGCGCTTGCATCAGCTGGCTGAAGTAGCGAGCCCCGATCTGCTCGGGATCGTCTTCCCGGCTCATGCTGCCCAGCAGGCGGCCGAGCTGGCGGTAGGCCTGGGGATTGTTGGCCATCAGCAGGTACTTGTAGCGTGAATGGAAACGCACCAGGGCGCCACGGCTCAACCCTTGCGCCAGCAATTGCTGCCAGTCGGCGTAGGCGTAGACGCGGCTGATGAAATTTTCGCGCAGCACCGGATCGTGCAGGCGTCCTTCCTCCTCGACCGGCAGGTCCGGGCGACGGGCGCAGAAGGCAGCGGCATAGGCTCCCATGCCGCCTTGCGGCGCAGGATAGCCGTTTTCCTGATAGACCTTGACCCGCTCCAGGCCGCAGGAGGGTGACTTCTGCATGAAGATGTAGCCACAGATGTCATCGAGCTCATTGGCCATCTGTTCGCCATAGTCGCGCAGGGGAGCGGTCAGGTCGGTCTCCGGGTTGCGCGTGCCGACCACGGCGGGTTGCGAGGGGTCGCCGACCAGGCGGATCGGGTCGCGTGGCACGCCCAGGCCGATGGCGACTTCAGGGCATACCGGCAGCCAATCGAAGTGCGCTTGCAGTTGTTCACGGCACAGGTCGGAAGCCTTGTGCCCGCCGTTGTAGCGCACGCTATGGCCGGTCAGGCAGGCGCTGATGGCAATGCGGGGCTTAGATGCGGGTGCAGGATCTGGCATGGCTGTCTCCGAAAACTTGTACAAAGAATCTATCGCGTACAAGTTTATTCCAGCACAGCCGGGAAGTTATGCAAACTAGTATTTTTGTATAGCGCTGCCGCGCGACGTTAGTCCAGGTGCTCCAACAGCCGCCGCGCAGCTTCCTGGCCACTGAGCCAGGCGCCTTCGACACGCCCTGACAGGCACCAGTCGCCACAGGCATAGAGGCCTTGGTCGGCATCGGCCAGCGCACCCCATTCGTGATTGCTGGTTGGCCGCGCATACAGCCAGCGGTGGGCCAGGGCGAAGCTCGGGGCCGGGACCACGCAGCCGATCAGCTCGGCGAATTCACCCCGCAGGTGCTCGATCACTTCTTCCTTGGCCAGGTCGATGTGCTGCCTGCTCCAGTCGGATGTGGCATGCAGCACCCAGGTATCGAGATGTTCTTCGCGGCCGGGTTTGCTGCGGTTACGGGCCAGCCAGTCGAGTGCGCTCCCTTGCACGAAGCAGCCTTGCATCGGCGTATCCAGCGCTGCCTGGAAGGCCAGGGCGACGGCCCAGGTCGATTCCATCTGCACCCCGGCTGCCACGGCCGCGAGCTTCGGCGTGGCGGCCAGCAATTGGGTGGCCTGGGGCGCGGGTACGGCGATCACCACGCGGCTGAACGGGCCATGGCTGCAACCTTCGGTGTCCTGCAGGTGCCAGAATTGCTTGCCGCGGAACACTTCGGCGATACGGCAGCCGAAGTTCACCGTGACGTCCTTGAGCAGGCCGCGGGTGATGGCGCTCATGCGGGGCACGCCTACCCAACGGGTCTGTTCGTCGGGAGAGGGGGTCAGTTCACCGTCCCGGTAGTTGTACAGCTGAGGCTTCCACTGCGCGGCCCAGCCGGCAGCCACCCACTGCTGCACCTGCTCGACGAAGCGCCGGTCACGGGCGGTGAAATACTGCGCACCCAGGTCCAGTGCGCCGGCTTCGCTGCGCTTGCTGGCCATGCGCCCGCCGCTGCCATGGCCTTTGTCGAACAAGTGAACGGACTGCCCGGCCTTCTGCAGGGCCTGGGCGGCGGACAGGCCGGCGATGCCGGCACCGATGATGGCAATAGGTACTGTCATGATGGCCTCTTCGAACCTTGCTGTAGGCAGACTACGCTGTCAGGCAAACCTGTACAATGTACAATCTCTGTATAAGGTTATTCCGCTTCATAGGCAACTTGGCCTATGGTTATCCGAGAGCGATAGGTCTGGAAAAGTGCCTTGTTCTTAAAAATAGACCATGGCCGCACGCTGCGAGGACACAGGCATGCATATATTGCTGACAGGTGGTACCGGGTTGATCGGCCAGCACCTTTGCCAGTACTGGCTGGGCAAGGGGCATCGCCTGACCGTGTGGAGCCGGCGCCCTGAACACGTCTCGCGATTGTGTGGCAGCGGGGTGCGCGGCATTGGCCGGCTGGAGGATCTGGGCCCTGATGAGCAGGTGGATGCAGTGGTCAATCTGGCCGGTGCGCCGATCGCCGATCGGCCCTGGTCGGCCGCGCGCCGCAACCTGCTGTGGGCCAGCCGCATCACCCTCACCGAGCAGCTGCTGGCCTGGCTGGGCAACCGTGAACAGCGCCCGGAGGTGCTGATTTCCGGTTCCGCCGTAGGCTGGTATGGCGATGGCGGCGAACGCGAACTGACCGAGGCCTCTGCGCCGGTTCGCGAGGACTTCGCCAGCCAGCTGTGCATCGCCTGGGAAGAAACCGCCCAGCGCGCACAGCAGCTTGGCATTCGCGTGGTGCTGGTGCGCACCGGGCTGGTACTGGCTAGCGACGGTGGTTTCCTGTCGCGCCTGCGCTTGCCGTTCAAGCTGGGGCTGGGCGGGCCGTTGGGGAATGGCCGGCAGTGGATGCCGTGGGTGCATATCGACGACCAGATCGCCCTGATAGATTTTCTCTTGCAGCACAAGGATACCAGCGGTCCCTATAATGCCTGCGCACCAGAGCCGGTGCGCAACCGCGATTTCGCCAAGGCCCTGGGGCGCACGCTGCATCGGCCTGCATTCATGCCGATGCCCGGTTTGCTGCTCAAGGCCGGTCTCGGCGAGCTGTCGACCTTGCTGCTCGGCGGTCAGCGAGCGCGCCCGGTGCGCTTGCTGGCGGCAGGCTTCACTTTCCGCTTCAACGATCTGCAATCGGCCCTGGGCAACTTGTCCAGCCGCCTCTGACAAAGGACGCTGCATGACCGATCACGCTTTACTGCTGGTTAACCTGGGTTCGCCGGCCTCCACCTCGGTGGCCGATGTGCGCCGCTACCTCAACCAGTTCCTCATGGACCCCTACGTGATCGACTTGCCCTGGCCGGTGCGACGCCTGCTGGTGTCGCTGATCCTGATCAAGCGCCCGGAGCAGTCGGCGCACGCCTACGCCTCTATCTGGTGGGATGAAGGCTCGCCACTGGTGGTCCTGACCCGTCGCCTGCAGGCGGCGATGGTCGAACACTGGCCACACGGGCCGGTGGAAATCGCCATGCGCTACGGTGAGCCGGCGTTGCCCGAGGTGCTGGCGCGTCTGGCTGCGCAAGGTGTGCGTAAAGTGACCTTGGCGCCGCTTTATCCGCAGTTCGCCGACAGCACGGTCACCACGGTGGTGGAACAGGCAAAGCAGACGTTGGCCGAGCGCCAGCTGCCGTTGCAGTTGCGCGTGCTGAAGCCGTTCTACGACCATCCTGAGTACATCAACGCGTTGGTCGCCAGCGCCCGGCCTTACCTCGAGCAGGACTTCGACCATCTGTTGCTGAGTTTCCATGGCTTGCCGGAGCGGCACCTGAAGAAGCTGTACCCCGCCGGCAAGCACGATCTGCGTTCAGCCGACTGCTGCCGCGATGCCAGCGCCGAAGTGCGTGCCGTGTGTTACCGCGGGCAGTGCCTGGCTACGGCCAAGGCCTTCGCGGCGAAGATGGGCATTGCGGATGGCAAGTGGTCGGTGTCGTTCCAGTCGCGGTTGGGGCGTGACAAGTGGATCGAGCCTTACACCGAGACGCGCCTGGACGAGCTGGCCAAAGCCGGGGTGAAGAAGCTGCTGGTGATGTGCCCGGCGTTCGTTGCCGATTGCATCGAGACGCTGGAAGAGATCGGCATGCGTGGCAGCGAGCAGTTTGTCGAAGCGGGCGGCAGGGAGCTGGTGCTGGTGCCGTGCCTGAATGATCACCCGGAGTGGGTGAAGGTGCTGGCGGGGATGTGTGAAAAGGCCTGAGTGGTGCTAAGTCTGATCCGGCCTCTTCGCGGGTAACCCGCTCCCACAGTTACTGCACATGCATCAGGGCAGTGGTGAACCTGCGGGTTTACCCGCGAAGAGGCCAGGTCAGGTCAAGGCCGGATCAAGGCAATTGATCATCCAGCTTCTTGTGCTTCCAGCCGTCATTGCCCGGCAGGATCAGGTTCAGGGCGATGGCCACGAGGGCACACAGCGCAATACCCTTCAGGCCCCAGTCATCCGGGCCGTCGCCACTGCCGATCAGCACGCCGCCGATACCGAACACCAGGGTCACTGAAACGATCACCAGGTTGCGCGCTTCGGCCAGGTCGATCTTGTGGCGGATCATGGTGTTCATGCCCACCGCCGCGATCGAACCGAACAGCAGGCACAGAATGCCGCCCATGACCGGCACCGGGATGCTCTGCAGCAGCGCGCCGAACTTGCCGATGAAAGCCAGGGTGATGGCAAAGACTGCCGCCCAGGTCATGATCTTCGGGTTGTAGTTCTTGGTCAGCATCACCGCACCGGTCACTTCGGCGTAGGTGGTGTTGGGCGGGCCGCCGAACAGGCCGGCTGCGGTGGTGGCCAGGCCGTCACCCAGCAGGGTGCGGTGCAGGCCGGGTTTCTTCAGGTAGTCGCGGCCGGTCACACTGCCGACTGCAATCACCCCGCCAATGTGCTCGATCGCCGGCGCCAGGGCGACCGGCACGATGAACAGAATTGCCTGCCAGTTGAACGCCGGTGCGGTGAAGTTGGGGATTTCCAGCCAAGGTGCGGCGGCGATCTTGGCGGTGTCGACCACGCCAAAGGCGAACGACAGGGCAAAGCCCACCAGCACGCCGGCAATGATCGGTACCAGGCGGAAGATGCCCTTGCCGAACACCGCGACGATCAGGGTCGTCAGCAGCGCAGGCATGGAGATCAGCATCGCGGTCTTGTATGGCAGCAGCACGCTGCCGTCACCGGCCTTGCCCATCGCCATGTTGGCGGCGATCGGGGCCATGGCCAGGCCGATGGAAATGATCACCGGGCCGATGACGACCGGCGGCAGCATGCGGTCGATGAAACCGGTGCCCTTGATCTTCACCATCAAGCCCATGAAGGTGTACACGAAGCCTGCGGCCATCACGCCGCCCATGGTCTCGGCCAGGCCGAACTGGCCCTTGGCGAGGATGATCGGGGTGATGAAGGCAAAGCTCGATGCCAGGAATACCGGTACCTGGCGGCCGGTGACCAGTTGGAACAGCAGGGTACCGATGCCGGCGGTGAACAATGCCACGTTGGGGTCGAGGCCGGTGATCAGCGGCATCAGCACCAGCGCGCCGAATGCCACGAAGAGCATCTGCGCGCCCGAGACGACCTGGCGCCAGAGCGGGTCGTTGAAGCCGTCCTGCATGGTCAGGCGTCCTTCTGCTTGGTGCCGAAGATCTTGTCACCGGCATCGCCCAGGCCTGGGACGATGTAACCATGCTCGTTGAGGCGCTGGTCGATCGAAGCGGTGTAGATCTGCACGTCCGGGTGGGCTTTCTCCACCACTTCGATACCTTCTGGCGCGGCGACCAGCACCATGGCGCGGATCTCCTTGCAACCGGCCTTTTTCAGCAGGTCGATAGTGGCCACCATCGAACCGCCGGTAGCGAGCATCGGGTCGATGATCAGGGCCAGGCGCTGGTTGATGTCTGGCGCGAGCTTTTCCAGGTAGGTGTGTGCTTCGAGGGTTTCTTCGTTGCGGGCAACACCCACGGCGCTGACCTTGGCGCCCGGGATCAGGCTGAGTACGCCGTCGAGCATGCCGATGCCGGCGCGCAGGATCGGTACCACGGTGATCTTCTTGCCGGCGATTTTTTCAACTTGTACCTTGCCGCACCAGCCGTCGATCTCATAGCTTTCGAGGGGCAGGTCCTGGGTGGCTTCGTAGGTCAGGAGGGCGCCGACTTCCTGGGCGAGTTCGCGAAAATTCTTGGTGCTGATGTCGGCACGGCGCATCAGGCCGAGCTTGTGGCGGATCAGCGGATGGCGGATCTCACGAGTAGGCATAGGGGGCTCCGAAAGGCGGGCAAAAAAACCGCGCTAGATTAATCTATTCAGCCTTTGCTGTCGTGTAGTCCTTTTGCACGTTAGTCCATAAATGCTTGATCTGTGACGAGCGGATGCGTACCTTTGCCCGCTTTTCCAAAATGCCCCCCTGGAGAGCGCCATGTCCGCCGATCTCGAGCACATCCGTCAAGTCATGCGCGAGGCAGACTGCCTTTACAACGAAGCTGAAGTCGAAGCGGCCATCGCCAAGGTCGGCGAGCAGATCTGCAAGGACCTGCACGACACCAACCCAGTGGTGTTCTGCGTGATGAACGGCGGCCTGATCTTTGCTGGCAAACTGCTGACCCACCTGCAGTTCCCGCTGGAGGTCTCGTACATCCATGCCACCCGTTACCGTAACCAGACCAGTGGTGGCGAGTTGTTCTGGAAGGCCAAGCCGGAAGTGTCGTTCATTGACCGCGACGTACTGATCGTCGATGACATTCTCGACGAAGGCCACACCCTCAGCGCCATCATCGAATTCTGCAAACATGCCGGCGCGCGCGCGGTGCACACTGCGGTGCTCATCGACAAGGACCACGACCGCAAGGCCAGCCCAGGCTTGAAAGCCAGTTATGCCGGCCTGCCGTGCATTGATCGCTATATCTTTGGTTACGGAATGGACTATAAAGGCTACTGGCGTAACGCTAACGGCATTTTCGCGGTCAAGGGACTGTAACCATGAGCCAGCCTGCATTCATCGACCAAACGTTGCTTACCGGGCTGGCGCAAAAAGCCGCCGATGCGCCGCGCCTGCGGCACCATCACAACTTCCATGAGATGGCAGACCCTTGCCACCGCCTGGCGATCGGCTTGCAACCCTCGACCTACATCGCGCCGCACCGGCACCTGAGCGACGACAAGGCTGAAACCATGCTGGTGCTCAAAGGCCGCCTCGGTCTGTTGCTGTTCGATGAGCAGGGCGCGCTGACTGGCACCCGCATCCTCGAAGCGGGCGGCGAGTGCATGGGGGTAGATCTGCCGCCGGGCGTCTACCATGGTCTGGTGGCGCTCGACCCCAACACCATCATGTTCGAATGCAAGGCCGGCCCTTACCGCCAGTTGGTCGAGGGTGAGCATGCCGCCTGGGCGCCACGTGAAGGTGAACCCGGCGCGGCTGAATACCAAGCCTGGATGCTCGCGCAGTTCGATTGAGTTCTGCTGTTGCCTGCGTGCTAGAGTGCGCCTTCATGCCAAGGAGCCTCACATGCGTGCGATTCTTCCCCTGCTGCTGGCGGTGAGCCTGCCTCTCGCCGCCGCGCCGCTGCACAGCCAGTTCCTCCCCCCCGATGACCAGTCCCTGCGCCAGGAAGCGCCGACCGGCCAGCAGTTGCTGCAAGTAACCGACTACTCGGTAGTGGTGGGGGCACAGCGCCAGTCCGACCAGCAGCCGATCCCGATCACGGCTTCGCTGCAGATGCGCCTGAAGGGCAAACCGCTGAACAAGGGCGCGACCATCAGCCAGGTGTTGCTCAACTTCGATGGCGAGGCGGGCAAAAGCCTGAAGAAGCCAGTGTTCGACGAAAAGTCGCGAACCTTGAGCCTGAATTACCCGGTCGGCGATTACCGGGTGATCATGGACCTGCTGCGTAACGAGACCGTCTATGTGCAGTTCCTGACCTACGCCAATGGCCACATCTGGGCCGACCTGCACACCGGTACCGTACGTTCGCGTTGAGGCGCGCTGGCTGTGGGGGGTAAACTGCCGGCCTTCGAAATTCCATGATGGTCAGTTGGAGCCGGCAATGCGCAAAGACAAGAAGCAGGTGATTGGTGACGAAATCAGCGACGACTACATCAAGTCGTTCCTACAGTTTGAGCCGGCCGATGGCGTGACCTCGCCTTCGCACCACAAGCTGATCAAAGGCTACCGCGGCCTGCGTGTCGATGACTTCGAGCGCTTCGTAGGCTTCTTCGTCGAGGCTGGCCTGGACCTGGATGGCAAGGACGAGCACGGCAAGACCTTCGTCGAGGTGATCGCCGACCAGCGTAATGCGCCGGAGTACGTCGAGATCATCGCCAAGGCCCGCGGCTGATAGAGATTCCAGGCACAAAAAAACGCCCCGAGGGGCGTTTTTTCGTTTCAGGCCGGCTCAGGCATAGTGCTTGGCTGGGCTGTCTTCCACCAGTTCCAGCGCCACATCGTTGTCGGCACTGATCTTGCGGTACAGCGCGGCATCGGTGGCCAGTGCCTTCTCGCGAGCCGGGAAGATTTCCTTGAGCTTGGCAGCCCAGGCACCTTTGGCCTGCTCGGGGAAGCAGCGCTCGATCAGTTCGAGCATGATCGACACGGTTACCGAAGCACCTGGCGAGGCGCCGAGCAGCGCAGCCAGGCTGCCGTCCTGTGCCGAGACCAGCTCGGTACCGAACTGCAGGATGCCGCCTTTCTTCGGGTCCTTCTTGATGATCTGCACGCGCTGGCCGGCCACTTCCAGGCGCCAGTCTTCGGCTCTGGCCTGCGGGTAGAAGCGGCGCAGGGATTCCAGGCGCTGTTCCATCGACTGCATCACTTCGCTGACCAGGTATTTGGTCAGGTCCATGTTGTCACGGGCTACGGCCAGCATCGGGCCGATGTTGCCCATGCGCACCGACAGCGGCAGGTCCATGAGCGAGCCGTGCTTGAGGAACTTGGTGGTGAAGCCGGCGTAAGGGCCGAACAGCAGCGAAGTCTTGCCGTCTACCACGCGGGTGTCCAGGTGTGGCACCGACATTGGCGGTGCGCCGACCGCAGCCTGGCTGTACACCTTGGCCTGGTGCTGCTTGACGATTTCCGGGTTGTCGCAACGCAGCCACTGGCCGCTGACCGGGAAGCCGCCGAAGCCTTTGCTTTCCGGGATGCCGGACATTTGCAGCAGCGGCAGGGCCGCGCCGCCAGCGCCGAGGAACACGAAGCGGGCGTCGACTTCACGGGCGCCGCCGCTGTTGACGTCCTTGATGCTGACGGTCCAGCCGCTGCCGTTACGGCGCAGGCCGACGACTTTCTTGCTGTACTTGACCTGCGCATCGGCGCTGTCACCCAGAATCTTCAGCAGCTTGTTGGTCAGTGCCCCGAAGTTGACGTCGGTCCCTTTGGCAACGCGGGTTGCGGCGATGTGCTGGTCGGCCGGGCGGCCTGGCATCATCAGCGGCATCCACTCCTTCATCACGCTCTTGTCTTCGGTGTATTGCATCTCGGCGAAGGCGTGGTGCTGCTTGAGCAGCTCGAAGCGCTTCTTCAGGAAGGACACACCCTTGTCACCTTCGACGTAGCTCAGGTGCGGGACCGGGTTGATGAATGCACGTGCCGAGCCGAAGGTGCTCTTCTTGCTCAGGTAGGCCCAGAACTGGCGCGAGACCTCGAACTGGGCGTTGATGTGCACGGCCTTCTTGATGTCGATGCTGCCGTCGGCAGCCTGAGGCGTGTAGTTCAGCTCGCACAGGCCGGCGTGGCCGGTGCCTGCGTTGTTCCAGGGGTTGGAGCTTTCCGCGGCTCCGGAGTCCATTGCCTCGACGACCTCAAGCTTCAGGGTCGGGTCAAGCTCCTTGAGCAGTACGGCCAGGGTGGCACTCATGATGCCCGCGCCTACCAATACCACATCAACCGATTCGTTCTGCGCCATTTAACGCGTCTCCACAATCTACAGCTACCTAATTGACAGCATAGGACCACTGGGGTTGCCAGGATCGCCATGTCCGACTCTTCGCAGTTCTTGCAACTTCCGCGGACACCGCCAACCAGTCTTCGGGTTCAGTTATTGAACGCTGTCTGCCACGGGTGCGGCAATTCGACTTATGGTCAAGGTGTCGTGCGTGCGCTATGGAACGACCTCAGACACTCATCCGGAATGAGCGCTTCTGCCGCCTGTTCAGGGCTGTTCGGGACTCATCTGCCGCTTTTGCACATGCCAGACTGTTCATTTGCTCGCCACACTCTCGTGAAGTTGTGAAAAACCGTTTTTTCACGCTCTTTTGGAGACGTGAACCTCAAAAGGGGACTGCGCGATGGCAACCCACAGGTTCATGCAGTGCGAAGGGCCGGAAAAGCAGGCACGACAGCCGATGCAAGACCTGAGTGGAAGGCTCTCTGTGGGCGAAGCGGGTGTAGGTGTCGAGGTCAATCGACAGATGCGGGGCCCGATCAGGAGACGTCCTTATAATCGGGGGGAGATTATAACGATGTCGCGGGCAGAAAGGTCGTAATTCGTGGTTTTTATTGCAGCGTTTGTCAGGCTGCGAGGATGCGCTGGTGCCAACGGCGGCTTGCGCGGGCGCAAGCCCGGGCTTCGGCGGGCAATTCGCGGCCCAGCCAGGCGAGCTGTATTTCGCTGATCTGCACCCATCCACTACCGCTCGGTGCCTGGCTGCACTGCTTGAAGGCCAGGCATATGCCTTCGCCGTCCAGGCGAGCATAGGCGTTGTGACGCGGGCGTTGGCAGAGCAGTGTCCAGAGCGAGGCCATGGCGGTACGTCCTGTTCGTTTGGGCTTGGCGCAAGGATAAGGGCGCGGCCATGAAACGATTGTGACAAGCGGGTCGGACCGATGACTGGTCTGTGCCTGGCTGGGTATACTGTGGGCCTTCGCCGTATTTTCTGGAGAAACGCGCATGTTGCAACGTCTGTTGTTCGGTTTGATTGCCGTAGCCAGCCTCAGCCTGGTCGGTTGTGCCCACAGCCCGCAACAACTCAGCCCGCAACCCACGCTCAAGGCTCAGCTCGCACCGGTCGGCCACGGCCAGCCGGTAGTGGTCAAGGTGGTCGATGGGCGTGCTTCGCAGTCCCTGGGCACCCGGGGCGGCATGTACCCCGAAACCAGCACCATCAGCGTCAGTGGCAATGATGTCGTGCCCAAGCTGCAGGCCCAGGCCGAAGCCGCCGTGCGCCTGCTCGGCTTCACCCCGACGCCGAATGCCTATAACGCACCACAGCTGACCGTGACCCTGGCCGAACTGAAGTATCAGTCCCCTAAAGACAACCTGTACGTGACCGAAGCCACCATCGGTGCCACCTTCCGTGCCGATGTGCAGAATGCCAGCCGCCGCTACAGCGGCCGTTACGGTGCTTCGCTGGACCAGCGCTTCGGCATGGCGCCGAACCAGGACACCAACACCCAGCTGGTGGGCGATGTGCTGAGCGATGCGCTGACCCGCCTGTTCAAGGACCCGACCATCGGTCAGGTGCTGGGCGAATAAGCCTTACGCTGCAAACCTGAAAACCCGCTACCTGAGTGCCAGGTAGCGGGTTTTTTGTTGCCTGTGCCTGCCTCTTCGCGGGCATGCCCGCTATCCCAGGGATTTCACTGATCTCAAGTACAGCGCCTTACCTGTGGGAGATTCTATGGTTTTCAGCAAGCCAGTTTCCCACCTTTGGTGACGTATTCGTCCTGATTTTTCATCAGGGCGAATGCCACCCGCGCGAGCTTTCTAGCCAGGATTACCAGAGCTTGAGTTGTTGCTTTACCAGATTTCCGGTGCTGTTCATAAAGCCCTTTCCAAGCGGCCGATCTGCTGGCTGCCATCGCAGCGTTATGCAATAGGCGACGAATTTCTGAGCAAC
>NZ_PEMX01000014.1:0-135057 GCF_002759075.1 Pseudomonas sp. 382 | reverse complement strand
GGCCTGGACGAGTACATCCGCTACTACAACCATGACCGCATCAAACTGAAGCTCAATGGCCTGAGCCCTGTTGAGTACAGGGCTCAGGCTGCAGCATAGAACTGTCCAACTTTTAGGGGGCAGTCCAACCTGTGGGAGCGGGCTTGCCCGCGAATGGCAGCAACCCTTTCTATCTGGTCGCCGCCAACCCCGCCAGCAGCAACCGCTGATACAGCTCTTCCTTCAACCCCTGCGGCCGATCCAGCTGCATCCGCGCCAGGTGCGCCTCAAACCCCTCTGGCCCTGGCGCTTCCAGTGCCGCCTTGCCCAGCTCCAGCACCTCGCTCAGTTTGAATTTGCTCTTCAACCAATTCAGCGCGCGCAACAGATCCCGCTCCTCGGCCGTGAAATCCGTACCGAGCGGATACTCCGGGAACAACCGGCCATGACGCGCCTTGATTGCTTCCAGACGCTCAGGCGTATTGTTGCTAAACCGCGCATCCAGCTGAAAATCGCTCGCCAGCTTGCCGGCGCGCTTGGCCTGTTCCATCAACGCCCCCTGGAACCGCGAATCGCTCACCGCCAGCAACCGCGCAATCACCTCGCTATCGGTGTGCCCGCGCAGGTCGGCGATGCCGTATTCGGTCACCACGATATCGCGCAGGTGCCGGGGAATGGTGCAGTGGCCATAGCTCCAGAACAGGTTGGAGCTTACCTCCCCCCCCGACTCGCGCCAGCTGCGCAGCAGCAGGACCGAACGCCCGCCCTCCAGGGCATGGCCCTGGGCGACGAAGTTGTACTGCCCGCCCACCCCGCTCAGCACCCGCCCGTCCTCCAGCTGGTCGGCCACGCCGGCGCCGAGCAGGGTCATGCCGAACACCGTGTTGACGAAGCGCGCATCGCGGCGCTGGCGGCGCTTGAGATCTTCCTGCCCGTACAATTCGTTGATGAAACTGATGCGGGTCATGCTGAACCGGGCACGCTGCTCCAGCGTCATCTCGCGCAAGCGCTGGTAGAACGCCTGCGGGCCGAGGAAGAAACCGCCATGCACCAGCACACCCTGCTCATCCGCCGGGCGGCGCACCACGCCCGCCTCGACCAGCGCCAGCAGACCGTTGACGAACATCTCGCTGCAACCGTAAAGACCTTGGGTGAAGGCCTCCAGGCCCCCTTCGCGCTCGATCAACGTCTGCCAGGGGCCGATATCCAGTTCGTCGAGCAAGGCGCGGTAGCCCGCGTTGTCGCCCTGGCGCGCCAGCAATGCCGCCGCCAGTGCATCGCCCATGGCGCCGATGCCGATTTGCAGCGTGCCACCGTCACGCACCAGTGAGCTTGCGTGCAAACCAATGCAATGATCCTGCGTGGTGACTGGCATGTTGGGGGTAGAAAACAGTCGGCGCTGCTCCGCCTCGTCGATCAGCAGGTCGAACGCATCGATCGGCAGTTCGGCATCGCCCGGCATGTACGGTAACTCGCTGTGAACCTGGCCGAGCATGAGGATGGTTTCCCCTGCCGCACGCCGCTTGGCGATCATCGGCTGCAGGTCGAGGGTGATGTCAGGGTTGCAGGCCAGGCTCAGGTGGACGGGTTTCTCGGGCGTGGCAGCGACCAGTTGGGCGACCAGGTTCAGGCCTTTGGCGTTGATGTCACGCGCGGCGTGGCTGTAGTTGCTGCTGATGTAGTCCTGCTGGGCGGTTTCGCTGTGCAGCAGGCTGCCGGGTTGCATGAAGAACTGCTCGACGCGGATGTTCGGCGGCAGGCTGTCGTTGCGCAGGTCGGCGAGGTAGGTGAGTTCTTCGTAGTCGGCGAACACCCGCTCGACGAACGGCTCGAGGAAGCGCTTTTGCAAGCCATCACCAAGAGCTGGGCGCCCCAGCGACAGCGCAGTGTAGATGGTCAGCTGGCGCTCAGGCAGGTCGCGGACCCGGGTGTACAAGGCATTGACGAAGGCGTTGGGCTTGCCCAGGCCCAGCGGCAGACCCATGTGGATGTGGGCTGGCAACTTGTCGAGGACGTGCTCGACAGCCTGGTCGATGGAGCAGAGGTGCATCGGGGCCTCCTGAATCATCCATGGGGTCAGGGGTTGGACATAAGTTCATCGGGTTGGTTGCCTGGGCCTCTGAGGGCTAGGCGATCTCACACAACGTTGTATTTCTGAGAATCGCAGAGGTCAGGCTAGGAATGGCTATACCTAACCATCAGATTGAGTCGCCTTTGAGCGGGTGAAGGAGCCTAAGCGGCATTCTGATCTCTGTCCTCACAATAAGATTACTGAAAGTAGTGGGTCTGATTAGCATAATGTCAGCACTCGGACGATCGAATTGCACGCCCACTCTCCAACGCTCGACATTTCTTCCATACACCCCAAAAACTCGTCCATTCTTCCCAGCATATATATTGGCGTGCAGGTAGCTAGGGGAAACGTATAACCCATTGCCAAGAAGATTGCGTTTTAAACGGTTTGCATCTACTCCTGCTTCCAACGAATGCGTATGACTCTCCTGGCTACCATGAAAGCCAATCAGCTCGTAGTCAGCAGGCACGCTCTCGGCTTGCTGAACAATTTTCATCTTGTACTTACTGGGTATGTTCCGATAGCTAACGAAAGTCTTTTCTGTTTCCGTGGCCGCTGCGCCGTACAGAGGAGCAGGCAAGTTCTGCTTTTTAGGGAAATGACGTCTGTAATACCTAGAGAACCATCCGAAAATCGGCGATTCACCACTCGGGTCCTGCCGATTTGTGGGATCTGCAAGGCAGTACATGTAAGGATTCAACCCGCCAGCTGAAAATGGACTCATGTTGTCCGGGCTAATGAAACGCATCAATGATGGGTTGTATGCTCGACGACCATTGCCCAACAGATAACACTCTGTTGCAGCATCCACTCGACTACCATTGAAGCCAAGCAAGGTTTGCAAGGCAGAGCGATAGCCATAAGGTGAATAGCCAGGCTGTGCGAGGCTACATGAGTTCTGCGCTGGGAAATTTATTCTGACTCGTTTTGAACACATTTCCCCCTCTTGGAACTTCAGTAAAAATATTGAGTGTTCTTCAAAAACCTTGAAAATAAAACTGGTAGAAATGCTAGTCGTGCATAGATCCGACTCAGCCCCATTGAGGGGCCTTCCAAGCCGTCCTTGGCTTCAGGGGCTTGGGCGGAGTTGATTGGTTGCCTGTGCCGGCCCTTTCGCGGCTTTAGCCGCGAAGAGGCCGGCACAGGCAGCACAAATACAAAGCCCGCCAGAAATGGCGGGCCTTGTGAATTCATCTGTGGCTTACAGCCCGGACATCTTCTTGATGGCCCCTTTCAGGTCATCATCCGAGCAGTCCGCGCAGGTGCCTTTGGGCGGCATGGCGTTGATGCCTGTAATGGCCTTGGCCAGAATCCCGTCCAGGCCGCCCTGATGGTCCGCGCGCTCTTTCCATGCGGCGGTATCGCCAATCTTCGGTGCCCCCAGCAAGCCTGACCCGTGGCAGGCGTTGCAGTGCTTGGCAATCACCTCATCCGGGGTCTTGGCGCCACCACCACCGCCTGCTGCGGCTGCCACTTCCATACCCTTGCATTCCTGGCCCTGCACACACACCTGGCCGACCGGCTCAAGGCGTTTGGCAAGCTCGTCGTTGGTCGCTGCGGTTGCGCTCATTGCCCAAAGGGCGAATACGGCTGCTGGTATGGCCAGCATCTTCTTGATTTGGTTCACGCGAACACCCTCATGGTGGCTAATCACGCCCGCGGCCACGGTAATGCGAGCGTTGAAAAGTATAGCGGGAACCCGGATACCGTGGAACGACCCTACTCTGGAAAGGGGTATTGCCGAAGCAATGCACTGCGCTGGATCAAAAGTTCGAAGGGGTAGCCGCGCTGATCAGCCGCGCAGGCGCGTCGAACGGGTTGCGAAAACGGTGCGGGCGGGTGCTTTCGAAGTAATAGCTGTCGCCCGCTTCGAGGATGAAGATCTCGTTGCCCACCACCAGTTCGAGCTTGCCTTCGAGCAGGATGCCGGTTTCTTCGCCATCGTGGGTGAGCATTTCGGCACCGGTGTCGGCACCCGGCGGGTAGACCTCGGTGAGGAAGGCGATGGCACGGTTGGGATGCGACTTGCCCACCAGCTTCATGGTCACCGCGCCGTCGGAGATGTCGATCAGCTCGTGGGCCTTGTAGACGATCTGCGCGGGACTCTCGGCCTCGAGTTCGACCGAAAAGAATTCGACCATCGACATGGGAATGCCGCTGAGCACCTTGCGCAGCGAGCTGATCGAGGGGCTCACGCTGTTCTTCTCGATCATCGAGATGGTGCTGTTGGTCACCCCTGCGCGCTTGGCGAGTTCCCGCTGGGAAAGGCCCTTGAGCTTGCGGATGGCTTGCAGTCGTTCGCCGACGTCCAAAGCTTGCGCCTCCTGAAACGGTGAGATGGCGGGGGAATGTGAACGATATCATGGCAATGCCGTTCAGTATTTACAACACACCGCCCCCTCAAGCTGTCCGCTTCGGCGCCTTATTCGCCGTGATAGTCCAGCGGCACACGCCTCAGGTTGCAGAAAATCTGGTAGGGAATGGTACCAGCCTGCATGGCCACATCACTGGCCAGCACCTGCTTGCCCCACAGCTCGACCGGGCTGCCGACGGTGGCTTCGGGCACGTCGGTCAGGTCGATGCAGAGCATGTCCATCGACACGCGGCCAATCAGTTGGCTGCGCTTGCCGGCGACCACCACCGGCGTGCCGGTGGGTGCGTGGCGCGGGTAGCCGTCGGCGTAGCCCATGGCAACCACGCCAACGCGGGTTGGCCGCGGGCTGACGAACCTGGCGCCGTAACCCACTGGTTCCCCGGCAGGCAGCTCGCGCACGCTGATGACGCGCGATTGCAGGGTCATCACCGGCTGCAGGCGTGCGGCCTGGGGCTGGTCGGCTTCGAAGGGGCTGGCGCCATACAGCATGATGCCTGGGCGTACCCAGTCGCTCGGGGCTTGCGGCCAGGCCAGCACACCGGGCGAATTGCGCAGGCTGCATTCGGCAGCCAGGCCTTCGCGGGCGGCGTTGAACACGGCGATCTGCTGCTCGGTGGCATCGGCCTCCGGCTCGTCGGCACGAGCGAAGTGGCTCATCAACACGATGCGCGAAACCTTGCCACTGGCCAGCAGGCGCTGGTAGGCGTCGTGGTAATCCTTGGGGTGGAGGCCGACGCGGTGCATGCCGCTATCGAGCTTGAGCCAGATCGTCAGTGGCTTGTGCATCTGGGTCTGCTCGATGGCTTCGAGCTGCCACAGCGAATGCACCACACACCACAGGCCGTGCTCGGCGATCAGCGCCAGTTCGCTGGCTTCGAAAAAGCCTTCGAGCAGCAGCACCGGCGCCTTGATGCCGGCAGCGCGCAACTCCAGCGCTTCTTCGATGCAGGCCACAGCAAAGCCGTCGGCCTCTGGCTCCAGGGCCAGGGCGCAACGCACGGCGCCGTGGCCGTAGGCGTCGGCCTTGACCACGGCAAGGGCCTTGGCACCGGACAGTTCACGGGCCAGGCGGTAGTTGTGGCGCAGGGCTTGCAAGTCGATCAGAGCGCGGGCGGGACGCATGGCGGCTGCCTTATGGTGATTCACAGGTTGAAAACGGTGTTGGGTTCTTCGCGGCTGAAGCCGCTCCCACGGGGGCCGCATAACACTCAGGATCATGCGGTAGCTGTGGGAGCGGCTTTAGCCGCAAAGAGGTCGGTACAGGCGACCTTACTGCTGGTGGGCAGGCGCGGTCTGACCGTGCTTGGCGACTTCCGGGCTGTTGCCATACCGGGAAATGTCCAGGCCTTCAGCACTGATCTGCGGTTTCTTGCGCGCAATCAGGTCAGCCAGCAGGCGGCCGGAACCGCACGCCATGGTCCAGCCCAACGTACCGTGGCCGGTGTTGAGGAACAGGTTGCGGAACGCAGTGGCACCCACGATCGGCGTACCATCCGGGGTCGCCGGGCGCAGGCCGGTCCAGAAACTGGCCTGGCTGAGGTCGCCGCCGCGAGGATAAAGGTCGTTGACGATCATCTCCAGCGTTTCGCGTCGACGCGGATTCAGCGACAGGTCAAAGCCGGCGATCTCAGCCATGCCGCCCACGCGGATACGGTTGTCGAAACGGGTAATCGCAACCTTGTAGGTCTCGTCAAGAATGGTCGAGGTCGGCGCCATGTCGGCATCGGTGATCGGCACGGTCAGCGAGTACCCCTTGAGCGGATAAACCGGGGCCTTGATGCCCAGTGGCTTGAGCATCTGCGGCGAGTAGCTGCCCAGGGCCAGCACGTAGCGGTCAGCGGTTTCCAGTTTGCCGTCGATCCATACGCCGTTGATGCGGTCACCGGCGAAGTCCAGGCGCTGGATATCCTGACCGAAGCGGAATTCCACGCCCAGCTTCACGGCCATTTCGGCGAGCTTGGTGGTGAACAGCTGGCAGTCGCCGGTCTGATCGTTGGGCAGGCGCAGGGCGCCGGCAAGGATGTCCTTGACCCCGGCCAGGGCCGGTTCGACACGGGCGATGCCGTCGCGGTCGAGCAACTCGTATGGCACCCCGGACTGTTCGAGCACGGCGATGTCCTTGGCCGCAGCGTCTACCTGGGCCTGCGTGCGGAACAGCTGGGTAGTACCCAGGCTGCGGTTCTCGTAGGCAATACCGGTTTCGGCACGCAGCTCGTCGAGGCAGTCACGGCTGTACTCGGACAGGCGCACCATGCGCTCCTTGTTCACCGCGTAGCGGCTGGCGGTGCAGTTGCGCAGCATCTGCGCCATCCACAGGTACTGGTCGACATCACCGGTCAGCTTGATGGCCAGGGGCGCATGGCGCTCCAGCAGCCACTTGATGGCTTTCAGCGGTACGCCTGGGGCGGCCCAAGGCGAGGCATAGCCGGGCGAGATCTGGCCGGCGTTGGCGAAGCTGGTTTCCAGGGCCACTGCCGGTTGGCGGTCGACCACGGTCACCTCGAAGCCTTGCCGGGCCAGATAATAGGCACTGGCGGTACCGATCACACCGCTACCAAGTACCAATACTCGCATTGTTCATCCCTCGCACGCGGCGCACCGCTATTTTGTTGATATGGCATGGATGCGCGCAGTATAAGAATCTAAGCCCAGTGCATTTCACTATATAAAAGCCTATTATTGGCGAGAATTCTCGGCAAAATCGCCTTTCACGGAGGGGCATCCCCTATGAGAACCCAGCACCAGAGCAAGCGTGAACTGGACAAGATCGACCGTAACATTCTGCGCATCCTGCAGAATGACGGGCGTATTTCCTTCACCGAACTGGGCGAGAAAGTTGGGCTTTCCACCACCCCTTGCACCGAGCGCGTACGTCGCCTGGAGCGCGAGGGCATCATCATGGGCTACAACGCCCGGCTGAATCCGCAGCACCTCAAGGGCAGCCTGCTGGTGTTCGTGGAAATCAGCCTGGACTACAAGTCCGGCGATACCTTCGAGGAGTTTCGCCGGGCGGTGCTCAAACTGCCCCATGTGCTGGAATGCCACCTGGTCTCGGGGGACTTCGACTACCTGGTGAAAGCACGCATTTCGGAAATGGCCTCGTACCGCAAGCTGCTCGGCGACATCCTGCTGAAACTGCCGCACGTGCGCGAATCGAAGAGCTACATCGTGATGGAAGAGGTGAAGGAGAGCCTCTGCCTGCCAATCCCGGACTGAGCCTAGACCAGCACCTGACGCGTGCTGGCGATGAACTGATGAACCAGCTGCTCGGCTTCGGGCTCGATCATCGGGTCCGGGCCACGGCCGCGTGGGCAGGCCAGGCGCGGCGTGGTGCCGAACAGGCGGCAGATCATCGGCCGTTCTTCATAGACGGTGCAGCCGTTGGGGCCCAGGTGCACGCAGTTCAGGTGCTCCAGCGCGGCATCCTGCTCGGCCTGGGTCTTGCGCGGCAGGCGAGCCATCTCTTCAGACGAGGTGGTGACCGGCCCGCAGCAGTCATGGCAGCCGGGCTCACATTCGAATGAAGGGATCAGTTCGCGCAGGAAACGGATTTTGTGACGGTTGCAGGACATGGCCGGAGAAACACATGAAATTTAAATCAGGCTGAATTATAAGGCCAACTGTCAGGCCTCGGCTTATTCTGCCACTTTCAGAACAGCAACAGGACTTCGCCCATGATCCACAGCGCGCAGCACGCCGCTTCCTATTACGCCGCCAGCAGCGCGCCCCACCCGGACCATTCCTTCCTGCAAGGTGAGCACAGCGCAGATGTGTGTATCGTCGGTGGCGGCTATTCGGGGCTGAACACGGCTATCGAACTGGCCGAGCGCGGCTTCTCGGTGGTCCTGCTGGAAGCCCGCAAGCTCGGCTGGGGAGCCAGCGGGCGCAATGGCGGCCAGCTGATCCGCGGCGTCGGCCACGGCCTGGAGCAGTTTCTTCCAGTGATCGGCGAGGAAGGCGTACGCAGCATGAAGCTGATGGGCCTGGAAGCCGTGGAGATCGTCCGCGAACGGGTCGAACGTCACGCCATTGCCTGCGACCTGACCTGGGGTTACTGCGACCTGGCCAACAAAGCCGAAGAGCTGAAGGGTTTTGCCGAGAGTGCCGATGAACTGCTCAGCCTGGGCTACCGCCACGCGTTGCGCCTGGTCGGCAAGGATGAGATGCACAGCGTGGTGGGCTCCGATCGCTATGTCGGCGGCCTGATCGACATGGGCTCGGGCCACTTGCACCCGCTCAACCTGGCCTTGGGTGAAGCGGCTGTCGCCAGTCGCCTGGGCGTGAAGCTGTTCGAGCAGTCCGAGGTCACGCGCATCGACTACGGCCCCGAAGTCCAGGTGCACACCGCTCAGGGCCGGGTGCGCGCCAAGACTCTGGTGCTGTGCTGCAATGCCTACCACAACGACCTCAACCGCGAACTGGGCGGCAAGGTGCTGCCAGCCGGCAGCTACATCATTGCCACCGAGCCGCTCAGCGAAGAACGCGCGCATCAGTTGCTGCCGCAGAACATGGCGGTGTGCGACCAACGCGTAGCGCTGGACTACTATCGCCTGTCGGCAGACCGCCGCCTGCTGTTCGGAGGTGCCTGCCACTATTCCGGCCGCGACCCTAAAGACATCGCGGCCTACATGCGGCCGAAGATGCTCAAGGTGTTCCCGCAGCTGGCCGATGTGCGCATCGATTATCAGTGGGGCGGCATGATAGGCATCGGCGCCAACCGCCTGCCACAGGTCGGCCGCCTGGCCAGCCAGCCGAATGTCTATTACGCCCAGGCCTATTCCGGCCACGGCCTGAACGCCACGCACCTGGCCGCACGCCTGCTGGGTGAAGCGATCAGCGGCCAGGAAAGCGGGCGCTTCGACCTGTTCGCCAAGGTGCCGCATGTCACCTTCCCCGGCGGCAAGCACCTGCGCTCGCCGATACTGGCCCTGGGAATGCTCTGGCATCGCCTGAAAGAGCTGGTGTGAAAACCAGCGCTACCCCCTGTAGGAGCGGCCTTGTGTCGCGAAAGGGCCGCAAAGCGGCCCTAGCAACTTCAGCGGCGAAGCTGAAACCTGGGGCCGCTGCGCAGCCCTTTCGCGACACAAGGCCGCTCCTACAGTTGACCGCGTCAGTCTCTCCAGAAGGGTTTGCACCCCTCGGTACGTGCCTGTTCCCAGCTCAGCCCGATATCCCGCAGCTGGTCATCGTCCAGCTGCAGCAGGGCCCGGCGGGTGTGCCAGCGATGCAGCATCAGCCCCCAACGCCCGAGCCCTTCCGGTGCGTTGAACACCTTGGTCTGCTGCCCGGCGTCCAGTTCCTTGGCCAACAGTTGCAAGCGCACATCGCTCATGCCACCCATCGCTGCTCTCTCCCATTCAGTGCGTAACCGTGGAGAAAGCATGCGCGACGACAGGCCCGGCAATACAGATCCAATGCCGGCTTATTATTCCCATACAGCATTGGTCCTCTGACGCCTGAATGCTGTATTTTCAACGCAACTGTACTGGTCGCTTCCTACAAGAAGCGTAGGAGTATGCCTTGACCCTCTACTTGAACCTCGCCGAGCTGCTCGGTGCGCGCATCGAACAGGGCCTCTACCGCCCCGGCCAGCGCCTGCCATCGGTGCGCGCCCTGAGCGTGGAGCATGGCGTCAGCCTGAGCACCGTACAGCAGGCCTACCGCATGCTCGAAGACAGCGGCATGGTTTCGCCACGGCCCAAGTCCGGCTACTTCGTCAGCGACCATCGCCATCTTCCTGCCCTGCCCGCCGTCAGCCGCCCGGCCCAACGCCCGGTGGATATCTCGCAATGGGAACAGGTGCTCGAACTGGTGCGCAGTACCCCGCGTCAGGACGTCATTCAGCTCGGCCGCGGCATGCCCGACATCGACAGCCCGACCCTCAAGCCTCTGCTGCGCAGCCTCGCCAAACTGAGCCGGCGCCAGGACATGCCGGGCCTGTACTACGACAATATCCATGGCAACCTGGCCCTGCGCGAGCAGATCGCCCGGCTGACGCTCGACTCCGGCTGCCGCCTGAGCCCGGCCGACCTGGTGGTGACCACGGGCTGCCACGAGGCGCTGTCGTGCAGCATTCGCGCAGTGTGCGAGCCAGGCGATATCGTGGCGGTCGACTCGCCAAGCTTCCACGGCGCCATGCAGACCCTCAAGGGCCTGGGCATGAAGGCCCTGGAAATTCCTACCGACCCGGTCACCGGCATCAGTCTTGAAGCCCTGGAGCTGGCGCTTGAACAATGGCCGATCAAGCTCATCCAGATCACCCCGAGCTGCAACAACCCGCTTGGCTACATCATGCCCGAAGCACGCAAGAAAGCCCTGCTGAGCCTTGCCCAGCGCTACGATGTGGCGATCCTCGAAGACGACGTGTATGGCGACCTGGCCTACACCTACCCGCGCCCGCGCACCCTCAAGTCGTTCGACGACGACGGCCGCGTGCTGCTATGCAGCTCGTTCTCCAAGACCCTCGCCCCAGGCCTGCGCATCGGCTGGGTCGCCCCCGGCCGATATCTGGAGCGGGTGCTGCACATGAAATACATCAGCACTGGCAGCACCGCCAGCCAGCCACAACTGGCGATCGCCGACTTCATTGCCGCCGGCCACTACCAGCCCCATGTGCGACGCATGCGCAGCCAGTACCAGCGTGGTCGCGACCTGATGAGCGACTGGGTAACCTGCTATTTCCCGGCCGGCACCCGGGTCAGCCGACCGCAGGGCGGCTTCATGCTGTGGGTGGAATTGCCTGAACATTTCGATACGCTACGGCTGAACCGCGCTTTACTCGAACAAGGCGTACAGATCGCCGTGGGCAGCATTTTCTCGGCCTCGGGCAAATTCCGCCATTGTCTGCGCATGAATTTTGCCGCGCGGCCAACGCCACAGATCGAAGCGGCTGTGCGCAAGGTCGGTGAAACCGCCATTCGTCTACTGGCTGAAGACCACGCCGGGGCGTAACTTTGCGCCGCCTTTGGTAGTCCAACCCCTTAGCGCTTTGCCGTACAGGACGATACCCCCTTGAGACTCCAGCGAGCCTTGCCTCTGCTGCTGGTGCTGCTGCTCGGCCTCAACGGCTGCGCCAGCATCGGCACGCCCCGTGAAACCAGCCAGGCGCTGCCGGCCAGCGAGTCGGCCTTCGGCCGCTCGGTACTACGCCAGGCCGCACCCTATGAGGGGCGCTCGGGCTTTCGCCTGCTGCCCAACAGCAACGAGGCATTCCGCGCCCGCGCCGAGTTGATCCGCAACGCGCAGGCGAGCATCGACCTGCAGTACTACATCGTTCACGACGGGCTGAGCACCCGCGCCCTGGTACACGAACTGCTGCGCGCAGCCGACCGCGGCGTGCGCGTGCGCATCCTGCTCGACGACACCACCAGCGACGGCCTGGACACCATCATGGGCACCCTCGATGCCCACCCGAACATCCAGATCCGCGTGTTCAACCCCTTGCACCTGGGGCGCAGCACCGGCGCGACGCGGGCAGTCGGCCGCCTGTTCAACCTGTCGCGCCAGCACCGGCGCATGCACAACAAGTTGTTCCTGGTGGACAACAGCATGGCCATCGTCGGTGGGCGCAACCTGGGTGACGAGTACTTCGATGCCGAACCCAACCTCAACTTCACCGACATCGACCTGCTCGGCGTCGGCCCGGTGGCCGAGCAATTGGGGCACAGCTTCGACCAGTACTGGAACAGCGCGCTGAGCCGGCCGATCACCGATTTCCTCTGGCAGGCACCGGATGCCGACGACCTGCGCGCCAGCCGCCAGCGCCTGGAAGTGTCCCTGGCCCAGGCGCGGGTAGAGCGCAAGGCCCTGTACGACCGGCTCATGTCCTACCAGTCGCAGCCGCGCCTGCATGTATGGCGTAACGAGCTGATCTGGGCCCACGCCCAAGCGCTGTGGGATGCCCCGAGCAAGGTGCTGGCCGATGATGAGCCGGACCCACAGTTGTTGATGAGCCAGCAGCTGGCACCGGACCTGGCCAGCGTGCAGCACGAGCTGATCCTGATGTCGGCCTATTTCGTACCGGGCGAGCCGGGCCTGCTGTACCTGACCGGCCGGGCCGACGCCGGGACTTCGGTGAAGTTGCTGACCAACTCGCTGGAGGCCACCGATGTGCCGGCTGTTCATGGCGGTTATGCACCCTATCGCCGTGCCCTGCTCGAACACGGCGTGCAGCTGTTCGAACTGCGTCGTCAGCCCGGCGACCCGACACCTGCGCGCCTGAGCTTCCACGGCAGCAGTTCGGATTCAAGTTTGCACACCAAGGCCATCGTGTTCGACCGGCGCAAGACCTTCATCGGCTCGTTCAACTTCGACCCGCGCTCGGTGCTGTGGAACACCGAGGTCGGCGTGCTGGTGGACAGCCCGGAGCTGGCCGAGTACACCCGCGAACTGGCCCAGCAGGGTATGGCGCCGGCGTTGAGTTACCAGGTCAAACTGGTGGGTGACAAGCTGGTCTGGGCCACTGAGGACAATGGCCAACGGCACATGCTGACCTCCGAGCCGGGTGGTCTCTGGCGCAGGTTCAATGCCTGGATCAGCAAGGCAGTTGGGCTGGAGAAGATGTTGTAGCAACAATTGCCGGGGCTGCTGCGCAGCCCCAAACTCTATCAGGCAGACGCGGGCTCAAAGGCCCCGGGCCGCCGGGTCAGCACCACCAGGCCGGCGGCCCCTGCCGCCATCAGCCACAGCAGCGCATGGCCGCTGATCCACTGGCTGCCCGCACCTGCCAGCAATGGCCCGAGCAGGCACCCGATTCCCCACAGCTGCGCCACATGAGCGTTGGCCCGCACCAGCGCATCATCGCGGTAACGCTCGCCGATCAAGATCAGCGACAAGGTGAACAAGCCACCGGCGCTAGCACCGAACAGTACCCACAAGGGCCAGATCGCCAACGTCTCCAGCAGCAACGGAATCGCCAGGCTGGTAACCATCAGGGTCACGGCACAACCGCTGAACAGGGCCTGCCGCGACATGTGGTCGGCCAGTGCCCCGATCGGCAGCTGCAGCACGGCATCGCCTACTACCACGGTGCTGACCATGAACAAGGCAATTTCGGTAGTGAAGCCCTGCTGCAGGCAATACACCGGCAACAATGTCAGAATCATCGCTTCGAAAGCGGCGAACAAGGCGACAGCCCAGGCGATGACCGGCAAACGCCGGCAGAAGGCGAACAGGTCGCCGAAGGTTACGCTGCATGCTTCGGTGCTCGGTGCGCCACCCCGGCCCAACAACAGTAACGGCGCCAACAGCAAC
Source organism: Pseudomonas sp. 382 (assembly GCF_002759075.1). Classification (NCBI taxonomy): domain Bacteria; kingdom Pseudomonadati; phylum Pseudomonadota; class Gammaproteobacteria; order Pseudomonadales; family Pseudomonadaceae; genus Pseudomonas; species Pseudomonas sp. 382. Next base: position 121,378 of record NZ_PEMX01000014.1, on the reverse strand, counting down.
AGGCTGGTCGCTGCCCAGAAGCCGAAGTCATCGTCGGAACCCAGGAAGCCCAGCACCAGAGGCCCGGCAAGCTGGCTCAGGGCGTAGCTACTGCCGTACAAGGCCACCAGGCGACCGCGCCATTGCTCGACTACCAATTGGTTGATCCAACTTTCGCCGAGGATGAACACCACGGTCAGCGACATGCCGATGAGCAAACGCAGGGCCAGCCACAACGGGTAGCTCGGCAGCAACGCCACCAGGCCAATGGACAACGCCCCTCCCCACAGGCACAGGCGCATCGCCGAGGGTACGCCGACCCAGCCGGCCAGGCGGCTGGCCAGGCTGGCTCCGAGCAGCACGCCCAGCGCCGGCATCGCCGCCATCACGCCGATGGCGAACCCACCGTAGCCCCAGGCCTCCAGGCGCAGGGACACCAGCGGCATGCTCACGCCGAGCGCGAGCCCGACACTGAGCACCGACGCCAGCACGGCAAAATAGGTTCCCCAACGCATTGCAGCCTCCCAGGCAGAATTGTCGAATTGCAAAAACGACGAAGCCGGGGCGGTATGAACCGCCCCGGCCATTGGCAGGGCCGCCAGGCGGCCCCCTGGATTACAGCTTGATCCAGGTCGCTTTCAGCTCGGTGTACTTCTCCAGTGCGTGCAGCGACTTGTCACGGCCGTTGCCCGACTGCTTGAAGCCGCCGAACGGTGCGGTCATGTCGCCGCCGTCATACTGGTTGACCCAGACGCTGCCAGCGCGCACGGCTCGGGCAGTCTTGTGGGCCTTGGAAATGTCCGAGGTCCAGATACCGGCGGCCAGGCCGTATGGGGTGTCGTTGGCAATGGCGATGGCTTCTTCGGCGGTATCGAAAGCGATCACCGACAGCACTGGGCCGAAGATTTCTTCCTGGGCGATGCGCATGGCGTTGGTCACGCCGTCGAAGATGGTCGGCTCGACGTAGGTGCCACCGGTCTCTTCCAGGGTGCGCTTGCCACCGGCCAGCAGCTTGGCGCCATCCTTGTGGCCGGCGTCGATGTACGACAGCACGGTGTTCATCTGCTGGGTATCGACCAGGGCACCGACAGTGGTCTGTGGGTCCAGCGGGTTGCCTGGTTTCCAGCCCTTGAGGGCCTCGACCACCATCGGCAGGAACTTGTCCTTGATCGAGCGCTCGACCAGCAGACGCGAACCGGCAGTACACACTTCGCCCTGGTTGAAGGCAATGGCGCTGGCGGCCGCTTCAGCGGCGGCTTGCAGGTCCGGAGCGTCGGCGAAGACGATGTTCGGGCTCTTGCCACCGGCTTCCAGCCAGATGCGCTTCATGTTCGACTCGCCGGCGTAGACCATTAACTGCTTGGCGATCTTGGTGGAACCGGTGAACACCAGAGTGTCGACGTCCATGTGCAGGGCCAGGGCCTTGCCCACGGTGTGGCCATAACCTGGCAGCACGTTCAGTACACCCGCCGGGATGCCGGCTTCGATCGCCAGCTGGGCGATACGGATGGCGGTCAGCGGGGATTTTTCGGACGGCTTGAGCACTACCGAGTTACCAGTGGCAAGTGCCGGGCCGAGTTTCCAGCAAGCCATCAGCAGCGGGAAATTCCACGGTACGATGGCGCCGACCACGCCTACTGGCTCACGGGTAACCAGGCCGAGCTGGTCGTGTGGGGTCGGGGCGACTTCGTCGTAGACTTTGTCGATGGCTTCGGCAGTCCAGTGAATGGCTTGCGCCGCACCCGGGATGTCGATGCTGGAGGAGTCACTGATCGGCTTGCCCATGTCCAGGGTTTCCAGCAGCGCCAGCTCCTCCACGTTTTTACGCAACAGGTCGGCGAAGCGGATCAGCGTGGCCTTGCGCTTGGCCGGGGCCAGTTGCGACCAGACGCCGGAATCGAAGGTGGCACGGGCGTTTTCCACGGCGCGGTTGGCGTCGGCCAGGTCGCAGCTGGCCACCTTGGCCAGGAAGCGTCCGTCGACCGGGCTCAGGCAGTCGAATGTTTCACCGGATGCGGCGTCGGTGTATTCGCCGTTGATGAAGGCGCGGCCTTCGATCTTCAGTTGCTGGGCACGTTGTTCCCAATCCGCACGGGTCAGGGTGGTCATACGAAACTCCTCCTCTTGTTTAGGTGCAACGCCGCACTGAGGACTCACAGGCGTTGTCAGAATTCTGGCCGGGCGACGAACGCACACTGGCAAGCGATACCCTAAACCAGGCGGGGTAAAGTATCAATATATTTGACACGAACGGCCTAAAAGCCTACTGATGTGCATTTTATTAAACAACAAAAGGAGCCGCACCATGAGCATCGCCAGCATCATCGACTTCGCCCAGGTTCTCACCGAGGCCGAACGCTACCGCCCAGCCGCGGAAAAAATCCTCAAGGGCGAGCCGGACCAGGCTGTCTACAACCATTATTCCAGCCCATGCGGGCAGTTCGCCGCGGGCGTCTGGGAAGGTGAAATCGGGCAATGGACGGTGAGCTACACCGAACATGAATATTGCGAGATCGTCCAGGGCGTTTCGGTGCTACGCGACCAGGATGGTGGGGCCAAAACCTTGCGTACCGGTGATCGGTTTGTCATCCCGGCCGGCTTCAAGGGCACCTGGGAGGTGCTGGAGCCGTGCCGCAAGATCTATGTGATGTTCGAGCAGAAGTAACTATGTAACGCAGTCGGCTTGCAGGCATGCAGGAGGATGACCCAGCCCACATCGGGCCATCCTCAATCAAGGAAACTGCACATGAACAACGACGAAATCCTGCAATCCCTCGCTCATCTGATCGGTACGCCTTACGAGCCATCGGTCAAGGGCACCATTACCGAAATAACCGGTCGCCCTCGTGTCGTGGGCCCCAACGAGATGAGCACCCACGAATACGACGCTACCCGGATTCACATCAATACCGATGCCAACCAGTTGATCCAAGGCTTCAGCTTCAACTGACCTTGCCGCAGGCATAAAAAAACCCGCGTCCTTTCGGATGCGGGTTTTTTTTCAGGTCGCCGATCAATTACTTGATCTTGGCTTCCTTGTACACCACGTGCTTGCGAACAACCGGATCGTATTTCTTGATCTCGATTTTGTCCGGAGTGGTGCGCTTGTTCTTGTCGGTGGTGTAGAAGTGGCCGGTACCGGCACTCGAAACCAGACGGATCAATTCACGCATGATGTTCTCCCTTAAACCTTGGCGCCAGCTTTACGGATATCAACCAGAACGGCGTCGATGCCGCGCTTGTCGATGATACGCATGCCTTTGGCAGATACGCGCAGACGCACGAAACGCTTCTCGGATTCAACCCAGAAACGGTGGTGCTGCAGGTTCGGCAGGAAACGACGACGGGTTTTGTTGTTTGCGTGGGAAATGTTGTTCCCGGTTACTGGACCCTTACCAGTAACTTGACAGACTCTCGACATGACTCAGCCCTCTAAAACCACATGCCCAACCCGGCATGGGTTGGCCGCTTAATCTCTCAGTCTTTGGCGCCAGGCGCCGTGATTCTGGAGGTCTTACCGACCGGATCCGCTGATGCGACAGGCCGAGCCCCTAGAAAAGAGCGCTGCTTTATACCAGAAAGACTACGCCGCAACAACAGAAGATGAGCATTCCGCTGCTACGAATCGTGCGCGAGCAGCATAACGACTCGCTCGCCACACTGTCGACCGCTCGTCGCCAAGCACCTGAAAAAGAAGGTGGTCATTTCCTTTCTCGCGCACTAGGGTAGGACGTTTCCAGACTGCGCCGGCAGATGGGCCATCGACCAGCCAAGGAGCCACCATGCGTGCTGCCGCCCTTTCCTTATTGTTCACCTCACTGTTTGCCGCAGGCGTTGCCCAGGCCGCCCCGTTGAGTGTCTGCACCGAGGCCAGCCCCGAAGGCTTCGACGTGGTTCAGTACAACTCGCTGACAACCACCAATGCCTCGGCCGACGTGCTGATGAACCGCCTGGTCGAATTCGACGCGGCCCAGGGCAAGGTGGTGCCTAGCCTGGCGCAGAGCTGGACGGTGTCGGCCGATGGCCTGACCTACGATTTCAAGCTGCGCGACGGGGTGAAGTTCCACACTACGCCGTACTTCAAACCCACCCGTGAACTGAACGCCGACGACGTGCTGTTCAGCTTCCAGCGCATGCTCTACCCCGCCCACGCCTGGCACAAGACCGCTCCAGGCGGTTATCCGCATGCTCAGTCGCTGCAGCTGGGCAGCCTGATCAAGACGATCGAGGCGCCCGAGCCGAACACTGTGCGCTTCACCCTGACCCACGCCGACGCCACCTTCCTGGCCACCCTGAGCATGGGCTTCGCCTCGATCTACTCGGCCGAGTACGCCGACAAGCTGATGAAGGACGGCACCCCGGAAAAGCTCAACAGCCAGCCGATCGGCACCGGCCCGTTCGTGTTCCAGCGCTTCCAGAAGGACGCCGTGGTGCGTTACCGCGCCAACCCGGATTACTTCGACGGCAAGCCGGCGGTCGACCCGCTGATCTTCGCCATCACCACCGACGCCAACGTGCGCCTGCAAAAACTCAAGCGCAACGAATGCCAGGTAGCCCTTTCGCCCAAGCCAGTGGACATCGCCGAGGCCGGCAAGGACGGCAACCTCAAGGTCGCCACCACCCCGGCATTCATGACCGCCTTTGTCGCCATCAACAGCGAACACCCGCCGCTGGACAAGCCTGAGGTGCGCCAGGCGATCAACCTGGCCTTCGACAAGCAGGCCTACCTCAAGGCCGTATTCGAAGACACCGCCACCGCTGCCAGCGGCCCCTACCCGCCCAACACCTGGAGCTACGCCAAGGACCTGCCCGGCTATCCGTTGAACCTGAACAAAGCCAAGGCGCTGCTGGCCAAGGCTGGCCTGGCTGATGGCTTCAGCACCACCCTCTGGACCCGTCCGTCGGGCAGCCTGCTCAACCCCAACCCAAGCCTGGGTGCACAGATGCTCCAGGCGGACCTGGGGAAGATCGGCATCAAGGCCGAGATCCGCGTGATCGAGTGGGGCGAGCTGATCCGCCGGGCCAAGGCAGGCGAACACGACCTGCTGTTCATGGGCTGGGCTGGCGACAACGGCGACCCTGACAACTTCCTCAGCCCGCAGTTTTCTTGCGCGGCGGTGCAATCGGGGACCAACTTCGCCCGCTTCTGCGACAACCGCCTGGACCAGCTGATCAGTGCCGGGCGCACCACCAACGACCAGAGCGTGCGTAGCCGCCTTTACCAGCAGGCGCAGACCTTGATCCAGCAGCAGGCGCTGTGGGTGCCATTGGCGCACCCGACGGCGGCGACGCTGTTGCGCCAAGGGGTCGAGGGTTATCAGGTGAGCCCGTTCGGGCGGCTGGATTTCAGCAAGGTTTCTGTGACCCGCTAAGTTTTTGCGGCCCGCCTTGCAAGGTCTGGCGGCTGTGGGACCGAGCGCTGCGCGGGCGGCGCTCGATCTCATAGGCGCCAAACCCCTCAAGACAGGCGCCTTGCAGCCCTGACCGTATCGCCCCGCCTAAGCCACAATCCACCCATGCTCGACCATCGACAACGGCTCGCCGTCGCCGATGATGATGTGATCCAGCACCCGCACATCAATCAACCCCAAACCCCGCTTCAGCGACAGCGTCAGGTGCACATCATCCTGGCTCGGCTCGCAGTTGCCCGAGGGATGGTTATGGCACAGGATCAGCGCCGCCGCATTGTGTTGCAGCGCCCGACGCACCACTTCTCGCGGGTAGACGCTCGCCCGGTCTATCGTACCCCTGAACAGGATCTCGAACGCCAATGGCCGGTGCTTGGAATCCAGAAACAGGCAGCCGAACACCTCGCTCACCTCATGCCTGAGCATGGATTTCAGATAGCGTCGCACTGCCGCCGGGCTGTCCATTGCCGATTCTCGCTCAATGGTCGTGGCAAGGTGCCTGCGCCCAATCTCCAGCAATGCCTGCAATTGGCCGTACCGCACCGGCCCCAGGCCGAGTTCGCCAACAAAGGCGTCCCGCTCGGCTTCCAGCAACTGCCGCAAGCCACCGAACTTCACCAACAACCGTCGCGCCAACTCAACGACATTGCACCCGCGCACGCCAGAGCCGAGAAATACGGCAAGCAATTCCGCATCGGTCAAGCTCCCGGCCCCACGCTGCAACAACTTCTCTCTCGGCCGCTCTTCTGACGGCCATTCCCTGATATTCATTCCCGCTCCCTACCCGTGCTGCGGCCCGTTTCGGCCCTGTGTTAATCTATTTCGCCTCGTACATGCGACGTTCTGCCGCAGGCATGTTCAAACGTCGCCGCCCGCTCTCACTGGAAAAAGGCAAGCCTATGCAGCGGCTGTATCGCAAGCGCATCGTTCTCGGCGTCGGAGGTGGCATTGCCGCCTACAAAAGTGCCGAACTGATTCGCCGACTCCTGGAGCACGGCGCGCAGGTGCGCGTCGTCATGACCCGTGGTGGTGCCGAATTCATCACCCCGCTGACCCTGCAGGCGCTGTCCGGCCACCCGGTGCACATGGATCTGCTCGACCCTGCCGCCGAAGCGGCCATGGGCCACATCGAACTGGCCAAATGGGCCGACCTGGTACTGATTGCCCCGGCCACTGCCGACCTCATGGCGCGCCTGGCCCAAGGCATGGCCGACGACCTGCTGACCACCCTGGTGCTGGCGACCGACGCCACCGTGGCCGTGGCCCCAGCAATGAACCAGGCGATGTGGCGCGACCCGGCCACCCAGGCCAACCTCGACCTGCTCAAGAGCCGCGGTATCCAGGTGTTCGGCCCGGCCTCGGGCAGCCAGGCCTGCGGCGACGTGGGCCTGGGCCGCATGCTCGAAGCCACCGACCTGGCCTGGTGCGCCGCGGAAAGCTTCAAGCGCCAGGCGCTGACCGGCAAACACGTGCTGATTACTGCCGGCCCGACCCAGGAAAACATCGACCCGGTGCGCTACATCACCAATCATAGCTCTGGCAAGATGGGCTTCGCCCTGGCCGAGGCGGCCGCCGAAGCCGGTGCTCGGGTGACCCTCGTTACGGGCCCCGTGCACCTGCAGACCCCCGACCGCGTGCAGCGTATCGACGTGGTCAGCGCACGGGACATGCTTGCGGCCTGTGAAGCGGCCATGCCGTGCGACCTGTTCATCGCTTCCGCTGCAGTCGCGGACTACCGTCCAGAAGTAGTCGCCCCGCAAAAGCTCAAGAAAGATCCTACGACCGGCGACGGCATGCTACTGCAGATGGTGCGCAATCCGGATATCCTTGCCACCCTCGCTGGCCGCGCCGACCGCCCGTTCAGCGTCGGCTTCGCCGCCGAGACCGAACACTTGCTCGATTACGCCACGCGCAAGCTCAAGGACAAGAACCTCGACCTGATCGTCGCCAATGATGTGGCCAACCCCAGCATCGGCTTCAACAGCGAGGAGAACGCCCTGACCGTGATCGACCGCCAGCAGCACCAGACCCTCTTCGCGCAGACCAGCAAGGGCAAGATCGCCCGGCAACTGGTCGCCTTCATCGCCGAACGGCTCAACCAGGTTCAATAAGTTACATGCACGCTCTTCAAGCCAAGATCCTCGACCCACGCCTGGGCAGCGAATTCCCGCTGCCGCAATACGCCACCCCGGGTTCCGCCGGCCTCGACCTGCGCGCCCTGCTGAAAGAGGACACCGTCCTTGAGCCGGGCCAGACCCTGCTGATCCCGACCGGCCTGTCGATCTACATCGGCGACCCAGGCCTGGCGGCCATGATCCTGCCGCGTTCGGGCCTGGGCCACAAACACGGCATCGTGCTCGGCAACCTGGTCGGCCTGATCGACTCGGACTACCAGGGCGAGCTGATGGTGTCGTGCTGGAACCGTGGCAACACGCCGTTCACCATCGCTGTCGGCGAGCGCATTGCACAACTTGTCCTGGTTCCTGTGGTACAAGCGCATTTCGACATCGTCGAGCGCTTCGACGAGAGCCAGCGTGGCGCAGGCGGCTTCGGCCATTCCGGTAGCCACTGAGCCAAGCAACGACCGTTCAGGCCAAGGATGGCGAACTCTCTGGCGAATCCACCGTCCAAGCGTTCAGTTTGCGCCTGCCCAGAAAGCCTCTGACTAATGGAGTTTCCCGAGATGAACGACATGGCCCACCTGGCACCCGCCGCACTGCCAGACAGCATTTTCCGCGCTTATGACATCCGTGGCGTGGTCGGCAAGACCCTGCACGGCGAAACCGCCTACTGGATCGGCCGCGCCATCGGCGCCCAGACCATTGCCCAGGGCGAACCGCAGATTTCCGTTGGTCGCGATGGCCGCCTGTCCGGCCCGATGCTCGTCGAGCAGCTGATCAAAGGCCTGGTCGATGCCGGTTGCCAGGTCAGCGACGTCGGCCTGGTGCCGACCCCAGCCCTGTACTACGCCGCCAACGTGCTGGCCGGCAAATCGGGCGTGATGCTCACCGGTAGCCACAACCCGTCGGACTACAACGGCTTCAAGATCGTCATCGCTGGCGACACGCTGGCCAACGAGCAGATCCAGGCCCTGCTGACCCGTCTGAAGACCAACGACGTGCCACGCGGCGAAGGCAGCGTGCAGAAGGTCGAAATCCTTGATCGCTACTTCCAGCAGATCACCGCGGACGTGAAGCTGGCGAAGAAGCTCAAGGTCGTGGTGGACTGCGGCAACGGCGCCGCCGGCGTGGTCGCGCCGCAGCTGATCGAAGCCCTGGGCTGCGAAGTCATCCCGCTGTTCTGCGACGTCGACGGCAACTTCCCCAACCACCACCCGGACCCGGGCAAGCCGGAGAACCTCGAAGACCTGATTGCCAAGGTCAGGGAAACCGGCGCCGACATCGGCCTGGCCTTCGACGGCGACGGCGACCGCGTGGGCGTGGTGACCAATACCGGCAATATCGTCTACCCCGATCGCCTGCTGATGCTGTTCGCCCTGGACGTGCTTGAACGCAATCCGGGTGCCGAGATCATTTTCGACGTCAAATGCACCCGCCGCCTGACCCCGCTGATCGAACAGCACGGTGGCCGCGCCCTGATGTGGAAGACCGGCCACTCGCTGATCAAGAAGAAGATGAAGCAGACCGGATCGCTGCTGGCTGGCGAGATGAGCGGGCACATCTTCATCAAGGAGCGTTGGTACGGTTTCGACGACGGCATCTACAGCGCCGCGCGCCTGCTGGAGATCCTCAGCAAGGCCTCGCAGAGCGCCGAAGAGCTGTTCGCTGCCTTCCCGAACGATATTTCCACCCCGGAAATCAATATTGATGTGACCGACGAGGGTAAATTCAGCATCATTGATGCACTGCAACGCGACGCCGACTGGGGCGAAGCCAGCCTGACCACCATCGACGGTGTGCGGGTCGACTACGCCAGCGGCTGGGGCCTGGTCCGCGCGTCCAACACTACGCCAGTGCTGGTGCTGCGTTTCGAGGCTGAAAGCGCCGCCGAGTTGCAACGTATCAAGGATGTTTTCCGTGCCCAGTTGCTGCGGGTTGCCCCTGAGCTGCAACTGCCGTTCTGACCGACTATCTGTTCCTTACAGGAGCCCTGCATGACCCTCGATCGCGATGCCGCTTCCCATGTAGCCGAGGTTTTGTCCGAAGCACTGCCTTACATCCGCCGCTTTGTCGGCAAGACCCTGGTGATCAAGTACGGCGGCAACGCGATGGAGAGCGAAGAGCTCAAGACCGGCTTCGCCCGTGACATCGTGCTGATGAAGGCCGTGGGCATCAACCCTGTGGTCGTGCACGGTGGCGGCCCGCAGATCGGCGACCTGCTCAAGCGCCTGTCGATCGAGAGCCACTTCATCGATGGCATGCGCGTCACCGACGCCGCGACCATGGACGTGGTGGAAATGGTCCTCGGCGGCCAGGTCAACAAGGACATCGTCAATCTGATCAACCGCCATGGCGGCAGCGCCATCGGCCTGACCGGCAAGGACGCCGAGCTGATTCGTGCGAAGAAGCTCACCGTCAGCCGCCAGACCCCTGAGATGACCCAGCCGGAAATCATCGACATCGGTCACGTCGGCGAAGTGGTGAGCGTCAACACCGACCTGCTCAACATGCTGGTCAAAGGTGACTTCATCCCGGTGATCGCGCCAATCGGCGTGGGTGCCAACGGTGAGTCGTACAATATCAACGCCGACCTCGTGGCAGGCAAGGTTGCCGAAGCACTGAAGGCTGAAAAGCTGATGCTGCTGACCAACATCGCCGGCTTGATGGACAAGCAGGGCCAGGTCCTGACCGGCCTGACCACCGAGCAGGTCAACGAACTGATCGCCGACGGCACTATCTACGGCGGCATGCTGCCGAAGATCAAGTGTGCGCTGGATGCAGTGCAAGGCGGCGTGAACAGCTCGCACATCATCGACGGCCGCGTACCAAACGCGGTGCTGCTGGAGATCTTCACCGACAGCGGCGTGGGCACCCTGATCACCAACCGCAAGCGTCACTGAAGCTTCTGTAATACCGGGCGGGGCAAGCTGGCCCCCATGCTGCCAGATGGCGCGTGGGGGTAGGCTTGCCCCGCTCTGCATTCATCGCGGCACACGCAGATGAATGGCTGACGGCCTGTCATCTTCACGTTCACCCTCAAGATTTCCGACTGGCAGCCGAGACAACGTGGCAGAATACAAGATCATTGCAAATTGCCACTATTCATCTGGAGTACACGCGTGAGATACGCATCACAAGGACTCGTGCTGGCAGCCGCCCTGGCTGTCGGGTCCATTGCCGGCTGTGCCACCGAAACGTCCACTGCTGTTGCCGTGCAGCAGGTCGAAAGCGTCAGCCGCCCCTACAGCGGTGTGCGTGCACCGATTGCCGTGGGCAAGTTCGACAACCGTTCCAGCTACATGCGCGGCATCTTCTCCGATGGGGTCGACCGCCTCGGTGGCCAGGCCAAGACCATCCTGATCACCCACCTGCAGCAGACTAACCGCTTCAACGTACTCGACCGCGACAACATGAGCGAGATCCAGCAGGAAGCGGCAATCAAGGGCCAGGCCCAGCGCCTGAAGGGCGCCGATTTCGTGGTGACCGGCGACGTCACCGAATTCGGCCGCAAGGAAGTCGGCGACCACCAGCTGTTCGGCATTCTCGGCCGCGGCAAGACCCAGATCGCCTACGCCAAGGTGGCGCTGAACATCGTCAACATCAGCACATCGGAGGTGGTTTATTCGAGCCAGGGCGCCGGTGAATACGCCTTGTCCAATCGCGAGGTCATCGGTTTCGGCGGCACCGCCAGCTACGACTCGACGCTCAACGGCAAGGTTCTCGACCTGGCCATGCGCGAAGCCGTGAACAAGCTGGTCAACGCCGTCGAAAGCGGTCAGTGGAACCCCAAGGCTCAGTAACCGACCCATTCCAGGAAGGACGTATCAATGACTATCACCCTCCCGGCCTTGCGCAGCTGCGCGGGCCTCGTGCTGGGCGGCCTGCTGCTGGCCGGCTGCAGCGGCCCGAAGACCCTGTACCAGTGGGAAAGCTACCAGCCCCAGGTTTACGGCTACCTCAAAGGCGACGCGAAAGAAGAACAGGTCATCGCCCTGGAGCGCGACCTGGAGAAGATCAAGGCCAAGAACGGCGCCGTGCCGCCGGGCTACCACGCTCAGCTCGGCCTGCTGTACTCCAGCCTGGGCAAGGATGACCAGATGATCCAGCAGTTGCGCACCGAGAAGGCGCTGTTCCCGGAATCGGCCGCCTACATGGACTTCCTGATGAGCAACGCCAGCAAGGGAGCCGTGAAATGATCAAGCGCCTGACCCAACTACTCATCGGTGCCTGCGTGCTGGCCCTGTTCAGCGGCTGCGCCGAGCGCAAGACCATCGACTATTCGGCGTACAAGCAGAGCCGGCCGAAGTCGATCCTGATCCTGCCGCCGCTGAACAATTCGCCGGACGTAAAGGCGACCTATAGCATGCTGTCGCAGGTCACCTATCCGCTGGCCGAAGCAGGCTACTACGTCATGCCGGTGGCGCTGGTGGACGAAACCTTCCGCCAGAACGGTCTGACCACCCCGGCCGACATCCATCAGTTGCCGACCACCAAGCTGCACGAAATCTTCGGCGCCGATGCCGGCCTGTACGTGACCGTGTCGGACTACGGCACCCGCTACATGGTGCTGAGCAGCGCGACCATTGTCACCGCCAGCGCCAAGCTGGTCGACCTGAAGACCGGCACCACCCTGTGGACAGGCAGTGCCACGGCCTCCAGCCAGGAGAACCAGCAGAACCAAGGCGGCATCATTGGCATGTTGATCAGTGCGGCGGTCAACCAGATCATCAGCAGCGTGCAGGACGACGCCGGCTACCCGATTGCTGGCATGACCAGCGCCAGGCTGCTGACGCCGTATGCCAACGGCGGCATTCTATACGGGCCGCGGTCGCCTAAATACGGCACCGACTGAGTAAACCCGGCGAAAAAGCCGGGACAGGCGGCACAAAAAAGGCGACCTTCACAAGAAGGTCGCCTTTTTCACTTCCAGGCCAGGATCAAATCCCGTACTGCGCCCGGTAGGCCTCGACAGCCGGCAGGTGCTGCTTCAGTTGCGGATCGTCTGCCAGGAACTCCAGTACCTGGGTCAGCGAAACGATGCTGACCACCGGGATACCAAAGTCGCGCTCCACTTCCTGGATCGCCGACAGCTCACCATTGCCGCGTTCTTCGCGGTTCAGTGCGATCAGCACACCAGCGGCCTTGGCCTGTTGGGCGTTGATGATCTGCATCACTTCGCGAATCGCGGTACCCGCAGTGATCACATCGTCGATGATCAGCACGTCACCGGCCAGCGGCGCGCCGACCAGGCTGCCGCCTTCACCGTGGTCCTTGGCTTCCTTGCGGTTGAAGCACCAAGGCACGTCGAGCTGATGCTGCTCGGCCAGCGCCACGGCGGTGGCCGCCGCCAGGGGGATACCCTTGTAGGCTGGGCCGAACAACACGTCGAACGGGATCTTGCTGTCGACGATGGCTGCCGCATAGCAACGGCCCAGTTGCGCAAGGGCGGAACCGCTGTTGAACAGGCCGGCATTGAAGAAATACGGGCTGGTACGCCCCGATTTCAGGGTGAATTCACCGAAGCGCAGTACGCCGCGATCGATGGCAAAACGGATGAAGTCGCGCTGATACGGCTGCATGTAAAGTCCCGGACACCACGGATTTAGCTAAATGGGTTGAGCTCGGGTATCATACACGCACGAGATTTTTGGGGCCATTTATGCGGATCATCAGTGTGAACGTGAATGGCATTCAGGCTGCGGCCGAGCGTGGATTGCTCAGCTGGCTGCAAGCCCAGAATGCCGACGTCATCTGCCTTCAGGATACCCGCGCCTCGGCCTTTGAACTCGACGACCCAGCTTTCCAGCTCGATGGCTATTTCCTTTATGCCTGCGACGCGGAGGTACCCGCCCAAGGTGGCGTGGCACTCTACTCGCGCATGCAGCCCAAGGCAGTCATCACCGGCCTGGGTTTCGAGACAGCCGACCGCTACGGGCGTTATCTGCAAGCAGATTTCGACAAAGTCAGTATTGCCAGCCTGCTGTTGCCTTCGGGCATGAACGGCGACGAAGACTTGAACCAGAAGTTCAAGTTGATGGACGACTTCGCCAAGTACCTGGACAAGCAGCGTCGCAAGCGTCGCGAATACATCTATTGCGGCTCGTTCTACGTGGCGCAGCAGAAGCTCGACATCAAGAACTGGCGTGACAGCCAGCAGTCGCCGGGCTTCCTGCCACCAGAGCGGGCGTGGATGGATGCGATCACCGGCGACATGGGCTATGTCGATGCCTTGCGTGAAGTCAGCCGTGAAGGCGACCAGTACAGCTGGTGGCCGGACAACGAGCAGGCCGAGATGCTCAACCTGGGCTACCGGTTCGACTACCAGATCCTCACCCCGGGCCTGCGCCGCTTCGTGCGCAACGCCCGACTGCCGCGTCAGCCGCGCTTCTCGCAACATGCGCCGCTGATCGTCGACTACGACTGGACGTTGACCATCTGAGAAAAGGGCCGCAAACGCGGCCCTTTTTTATTGGATCGGTCGCCAGATGAAGGGGTAGCGATACGCCTTGCCTTCATTGGCCCTGACCGCCGCCAGGATGATCAGGATGAGCACTGCCAGCATCAGCACCGGGAACAGCACGATGCCGATGGCCACGAACATCAGCGCGGTACACACGAACCCGGCAATGGTCACGTTGATCTGAAAGTTCAGCGCTTCCTTGCCCTGTGCATCGATGAAAGGGTCCTGCTCGCGCTTGAGGTGCCACAGCACCAGCGGGCCAAGCAGGTGCCCAAGCGGTATGACCAGGCCCAGCAGCGCGGAAAGGTGGCAGAACATCGCCCATTGCCGGACTTCGGCATTGGGCGGGGTGACCGACAGTTCGGAATCGCTCATGCTCCGCACCTCCTTGGCGAGGATCAGTCGGCCAGCGCGGCCTGCTGCAGTTCGAAGATTTCGTTCATGCCCTTTTGCGCCAGCGCCAGCATGGCGTTGAAGTCTGCAGGCTGGAACGGTGCACCTTCGGCGGTGCCCTGTACTTCGATGAAACCACCGGCGCTGGTCATGACCACGTTGAGGTCGGTTTCTGCAGCGGAATCTTCCAGGTAGTCCAGGTCAAGTACCGCTTCGCCCTGGTACATACCCACCGATACGGCGGCGATCATGTGCTTGAGCGGGTTGCCGGCCTTCAGGCCGCCGCGTTTCTTGATCACGGCCAGGGCGTCGCAGAGGGCGACCATGGCGCCAGTGATCGATGCGGTGCGGGTGCCGCCATCGGCCTGGATCACGTCGCAGTCGATGTACAGGGTGATGTCACCGAGTTTGCTCATGTCCAGTGCGGCACGCAGCGAACGGCCGATCAGACGCTGGATTTCCAGGGTGCGGCCACCTTGCTTGCCACGGCTGGCTTCGCGCTGGTTACGCTCGCCGGTGGAACGCGGCAGCATGCCGTACTCGGCGGTCAGCCAGCCTTGGCCCTGGCCTTTGAGGAAGCGCGGTACGCCGTTTTCGACGCTGACCGTGCAGATGACCTTGGTGTCACCGAACTCGACCAGTACCGACCCTTCGGCGTGCTTGGTGTAGTTGCGGGTGATGCGGATCGAGCGGAGCTGATCGGCGGCGCGACCACTTGGACGTTTCATCTGGGATACCTGTACTGGGACTTTGAATCTGCCCGCCATTATAGAGCCCGTCGCCCACAGAGGACATGCCTATTGTCGCGCCCCGGGCAGCCTGTCGACTTTTCCCACTCGCCGGCACGCGCTCTGTAACATGGGTGGATTGGGCGTCACGTGCGCACTGCGCTACAATCGCGCGCCTTCAATTCATTTACGCGAGGTACTTTCCATGGTGCACAGCATGACCGCTTTTGCTCGTGTCGAGCGTGCAGGCAGCCAAGGCACCCTGGTCTGGGAACTGCGCTCGGTCAACCACCGTTACCTTGAACCTCACCTGCGCCTGCCGGACGCCCTGCGCGACCTGGAAGGCGCGGTACGTGAAGGCCTGCGCCAGGGCCTGTCGCGCGGCAAGGTGGAATGTACCCTGCGCCTGCACGAAGACAGCGACGGCAAGCCGCTCAAGGTCGACCGCGAGCGCGCTGCGCAGTTGGTTGCCGCCGCTGAAGAAGTGGCCAGCCTGATCCAGCAACCGGCCGCGCTCAACCCGCTGGAAGTGCTGTCCTGGCCGGGCGTGCTGGTGGCCGACGCCACTGACCCGCAGGCCCTGAACGCCGAGGCCGTGGCGCTGTTCGACGAGGCCCTGGCCGAACTCAAGGCCGGGCGCTTGCGCGAAGGCCAGGAGCTGGCCCGGCTGATCAACGAGCGCCTGGACAACATGGCCACCGAGGTCACCACCCTGCGTGCCCTGGTGCCGCAGATGCTCGCCGCCCAGCGGCAAAAGATCATCGACCGTTTCAGTGACCTCAGGGCCGAGCTTGACCCGCAGCGCCTGGAGCAGGAGATGGTATTGCTGGCGCAGAAGAGCGACGTCGCCGAGGAACTCGACCGCCTCAGCACCCACGTCAACGAAGTGCGCCGGGTGCTCAAGTCCGGCGGTGCTGCTGGCCGGCGCCTGGACTTCCTGATGCAGGAACTCAACCGTGAAGCCAACACCTTGGGCTCCAAGGCCTTCGACCCACGCAGCACGCAAGCGGCGGTCAACCTGAAGGTGCTGATCGAACAGATGCGTGAACAAGTACAGAACATCGAGTAAGGCCTCCCCCGACCATGAATCAAAGCAGCGGCACCCTCTATATCGTTTCGGCACCGTCCGGCGCCGGCAAGACCAGTCTGGTCACCGCCCTGATCAAGGCCGACCCGCGCGTCAGCGTCTCGGTATCGCACACTACCCGCGCCATGCGCCCGGGCGAAGAGCACGGCGTGAACTACCACTTCGTCAGCCATGACGAGTTCAAGGCGCTGATCGCCAAGGGAGACTTCCTTGAGCACGCCGAAGTGTTCGGCAACTTCTACGGGACTTCCCGCAGCGCGCTTCAGGAGGTGCTGGACCGGGGCAATGACCTGATCCTGGAAATCGACTGGCAAGGTGCCCAGCAGGTGCGCAAGTTGATGCCCGAGGCACGTTCGGTGTTCATCCTGCCGCCGAGCCAGCAGGCCCTGCGCGAGCGCCTGGATGGCCGTGGCCAGGACAGCGAAGCGATCATCGCCGGGCGCATGAAGGAAGCGGTCAGCGAGATGGTGCACTACGACGAGTACGAGTACGTCATCATCAATGACGACTTCGATGTGGCATTGGAGGAGTTGAAGGCGGTGTTCGTGGCCAACCGGCTGCTGCTGAAGAAACAGCAGCAGGGCAACAGCGAACTGCTGAAAGAACTGCTCGCCTGATAGACCGAAGGGGGCTGCTTTGCAGCCCTTTCGCGACACAAGGCCGCTCCTACAAGGGATCGCGTCAATATGGACTGATGCGATCTCCTGTAGGAGCGGCCTTGTGTCGCGAAAGGGGCGCAAAGCGCCCCCAGCATTAGTCCTGCAGTGGCAAGGTGGCCTGCTGGCGCAGGGTCGCCCCCAGGAAGTAGGCCGGCGCACGCATCCGCGAAATCATCATCAGCACGATCCCCAGTGCCGAAATGATCGCCGCAATCACGAACACCAACCCCAGCCCCGCCACATGCGAGCCGCTGCCGAAGTCCGGCGAGGCGCTGTCGATGGCCGTGCGCACGAAGATCACCGACAGGATCACCCCACCCACCAGCGGGCACAGGCCGCGCATGAAGAAGTGGCGCAGGCTGCCGAACAAGCTGTCGCGGAAGTACCAGACGCAGGCGAACGCGGTCAGCGAATAGTAGAAGCAGATCATCATCCCCAGCGCCGTGATGGTGTCAGCCAGCACGTTCTCGCTCAGGGTACGCATGGTCACGTAGAACAGCCCTGCCGCCACGCCTGCGCAGATGGTCGCGTAACGCGGGGTTTGCGAACGCGGGCAGACGCTGGCGAATTTCTGCGGCACCGCGCCGTAGTAGCCCATGGCCAACAGCGTGCGCGCCGGTGACACAAAGGTCGATTGCAGCGACGCTGCGGTGCTCGCCAGCACGGCGATCGACATCAGGATCGCCAGCGGCCCCATCACCGGGCCGGCGAGGTGGGCAAACACATTTTCCTGGATGCGCGGGTTGTTCAGGCCCAGGCCATGCTCGCTGATGCCGGCAAACTGCAAGGTGGCAATGGCGGTGACCAAGTACAGGCCAAGGATCAACAACACGGTCCAGGTGGCAGCCTTGCCCGGAACCTCGTCACTGCCGATCGACTCTTCGCTGACGGTCAGACAGACGTCCCAGCCCCAGAAAATGAAGATCGAAAGCGAAAGCCCCGCCGCAAAGGCCGAGAACGACTCGACACCGAACGGGTTGAACCAGGCGAAATCGAACTCCAGCGGCGGCGGTGCGGTGGTGCCGCCAAAGGCCGCGAAGGCAAAGCCGAGCAGTACCATCAGCTGCAGTGCCACCAACCCGTACTGCACGGTCATGGTGGTGGCCATGCCGCGACAACAGATCCATACCGCCATGGCGATGAACACGCAACAGGTGGTCACATTGATCAACAGGTTGTCGGCCAACGCCGCCAGCTCATGCTGGCCGGTGATCTGGCTGAGGAACAGATAGAAGAAGTCGACAGCAACGCCCGCCAGGTTGGACAGCACGATGGTTGTGGCAACCACCAACCCCCAGCCACCGATCCAGCCGATCATCGGGCCAAAGGCACGGGCCGACCAGGTGAACGAAGTGCCACTGTCCGGCTCGGCCGAGTTCAGCTCGCGGTAGCCCAGGGCAACCAGCAGCATCGGCAAGAAGCCAACGATGAACACGGCGGGAAGATGAGCGCCGACCTCACGTACGGTCGGGCCAAGGGCGCCAGTCAGCGTGTAGACCGGGGCAATGGTGGAAATGCCCAGCACCACGCTGGCCAGCAGGCCAAGACGGCCCTTGGCCAGGCCTTTGCTGCGCTGTGTGCTGCCCGAGTCGGCCACATCGGGTGGGCGGCCGGCTTCTGTGTAATTGCTCATGAGTTTTTGCCGTAACTATTGGAATTGTTTTCACAAGCCCTGTTCCCAGGGCCTGCTTCCACTCATTGAAAGCGCGCTGGCGGGGGTCAGTCATCCCGGACTTTTGGCTGACTGGCTGTCAGGCCTCCCGTGCAGCATGGGCAATGCAGGCCTCGCGGAACGCCTGGAACAGGCTCCGGGAGACCGGGTTGTCGGCGAAACGCCATTCCGGGTGCCACTGCACACCAAGCACAAAGCCCGGCGCGTCAGGCATCGACACCGCTTCGATCAGGCCATCGGGGGCCCGTGCCTCGACCCGCAGGCCCGGGGCCAGGCGGTCGATACCTTGGCTGTGCAACGAGTTGACCTCGAACTGCGCAGCCAGGCCCAGGCGCTCGAACAACCCGCCAGGCGCAATGCTGACGGGATGACCAGGGCCATATTGGACTTCAAGAGGTGCATCCTCGGGTTCACGATGATCCATGTAGCCAGGCAACGCCTGCACTCGCTGATGCAGGCTGCCGCCCAGGGCCACGTTCAGTTCCTGAAAGCCACGGCAGATGCAGAACACCGGCACACCAGCGGCAATCGCCGCCTGCAGCAACGGCAGGGTCAGCCGGTCACGGGCAAGGTCGTGCCGGGTCCCTTCGACGCTGGCGGCGCCATTGTAATGATGCGGCTCGATATTTGAAGGCGAGCCCGTAAAAACAATGCCGTCGAGCCGGGCCAGCAGCGCCTGCGTGTCGCTGCCGCCGTCGCGCGCCGGCAGGATCAGTGGCAACCCGGCGAAGCCGGCGGCCTCCACATACTTGTCGCCCACCGTATGCGACGAGTTCTTCCCGACCTGCTGGCGGCAGGCACTGATACCGATCAAGGGGACCGCAATTGCGCTCATGGGCTTACACCGTGTGCAGGTACCAGTTGTACTCGAGGTCGGAAATCGAAACTTCGAATTCGGCCAGCTCACTTTCCTTGCAGGCCACGAAGATATCGATGTAGTCCGGGCTGATGTATTGGTTGAGGACTTCGCTGTCATCCAGCGCACGCAGGGCGTCACGCAGGTTGTTCGGCAGGCTCTGCTCCAGCTGTTCGTAGGAGTTGCCTTCGATTGGTGCACCCGGCTCGATCTTGCTGGTCAAACCATGGTGGATACCGGCCAGGATGGCCGCCAGCATCAGGTATGGGTTGGCATCGGCGCCGGCCACGCGGTGCTCGATACGAACGTTCTCGCTGCTGTCGGTCGGTACGCGCACGGCCACGGTGCGGTTGTCCAGGCCCCAGCTCGGCGCGTTCGGTACATAGAACTGCGCACCGAAGCGGCGGTAGGAGTTGATGTTCGGGCACAGGAAGGCCATCGACGCCGGCATGGTCTCCAGCACACCACCGATGGCGTGGCGCAGGGCGTCGCTTTGCAGCGGGTCGTCATGGGCAAAGATATTCTTGCCGGTTTTCTTGTCCAGCAGCGAGATGTGCACGTGCAGGCCGTTGCCCGCCTGGCCCGGGTAGGGCTTGGCCATGAACGTGGTGTCCATTTCATGGTCGTAGGCGACGTTCTTGATCAGGCGCTTGAGCAGGATCGCGTAGTCGCAGGCCTTCATCGGGTCGGCAACGTGGTGCAGGTTGACTTCGAACTGCGCCGGCGCGCTTTCCTTGACGATGGCATCGGCTGGCAGGCCTTGCTCCTTGGCCGCTTCGAGCATGTCCTGCAGGCAATCGGCGTATTCGTCGAGGTCGTCGATCAGGTACACCTGGGTCGACTGTGGGCGTTTGCCGGAAATCGGCGAGCGTGGCGGTTGCGGGCGACCGTTGAGGTTGTCCTGATCGATCAGGTAGAACTCCAGCTCGAACGCGGCGCAGATATCCAGGCCCATGGCGTCGAACTTGCTCACCACCTGGCGCAGCACCTCGCGCGGGTCGGCAAAGAACGGCTCGCCTTCCAGTTCGTGCATGGTCATCAGCAGCTGCGCGGTCGGGCGCTTTTGCCATGGCTCATTACAGAGCGTGCCGGCAATCGGGTAACAGATGCGGTCGGCGTCGCCGATATCGAGGCCCAGGCCGGTGCTTTCCACGGTCGAGCCATTGATATCGAGGGCGAACAACGAGGCCGGCAGGTTGATACCTTTCTCGTACACTTTGTGCAGGCTGGCGCGCTCGATGCGCTTGCCGCGTACCACGCCGTTCATGTCGGAAATCAGCAGATCGACGTACTGCGTATCCGGATGGGCCTGGAGGAAGTCATTCATCTCGCTGGAAGTACTGGCGCACGGGGTGACCGACGTCATGGCTTACATCCTATGATTTGCTGCGGCGATGTGGGGATACGGCTGGCGCCTCAAGGGCGACGATGGTTGCAGCTGTTGTTCTTTTCACTTTCCCATCGTGGGGATTGGTTACCCGACCGGGCGCATTGATTCCCGGGGGCCGTTTCACTATAAAATGGCCCTCATGCAACAGACATTGGCAATTCGGCAAGCAGAGCGTGCACCAATGCAATATCAGATTACCCACGCCGACCTTTCTCTGGTCCTGGCACTGGAACGCGGGCGCTCACTGGCCAAGGCCGCCGAACTGCTCAAGGTCGACGTGTCGACCGTGTTCCGCTCGATTCGCCGGCTGGAGTCGGCGCTGGGCACCGCGCTGTTCGTGAAAAGCCGCAAAGGCTACCTGCCGACCGACACGGCCCAGGCCCTGGCAGAGCAGGCAGAGCGCGCCGAGCAGGCGCTGGATGCCGCACGCATCGCCATGACCAGCGGCGAGCAAGTGGTCAGCGGCACCGTGCGCCTGACCTGCACCGAGGCGGTGATGCACAGCCTGCTGCTGCCGGCGCTGGCAGCGTTCATGCCGAACTACCCGGCGTTGTCGCTGGAGATGGGCACCTCGAATACCTTCGCCAACCTCAGCCGCCGCGATGCCGACATCGCCCTGCGCCTGACCAACACGCCGCCGGAGCACCTGGTCGGTCGTTGCCTGGGCTCCACATCTTATGTGATCTGCGGTCAGCCGCAGTGGCGCGAGCGCCTGAACGAGTCGGCCGGCAGCGTGCCGTGGATCGCCCCGGACGACTCGATGCAGGATCACCCTACCGTGGTCTGGCGCAACCAGCAGTACCCGGGGCTGAGCCCACGCTACCAGTGCAGCGGCATGTCGACCATCGCCCAGCTGGTGAGCACCGGACTGGGCGTGGCGGCCCTGCCGGACTATATGGTCGATGCCTTGCCCGGGGTCGACGCGTTGAGCGGGCCTCTGCCAGGCTGCGATACCCAGCTGTGGCTGCTGACCCGGCCGGATTGCCGGGCGTTGCGCTCGGTGCAGACCTTGTTCGAGGAGCTGACGCCGCGGTTGCGGGATGCGATGCTCTGAGGTTATCGTCAGGATCATATGTTCAGGCTGTCTGTTCCGGCCCTTTCGCGGGTAAGCCCGCTCCCACGGGGTGCGCGACGCTGGTGAGCAACGCATCATTCCTGTGGGAGCGGGCTTGCCCGCGAAGAAGCAGACGCCGGGCTCGAAGGTGCCCACCCGACAAAACAGCGCTTCCCTATTGGCTGGTGATTTTTTAAACTATCGAGTCCGCCTGCCCATATTGGGCTGCACGCCTACCGCATTTGCTACTGAGGAAGACCATGGCCCGCGTAACTGTTGAAGACTGCCTGGAACACGTGGATAACCGTTTTGAGCTGGTCATGCTCTCGACCAAGCGCGCCCGTCAGCTGGCTACCGGCGGCAAAGAGCCCCGCGTAGCGTGGGAAAACGACAAGCCGACCGTGGTCGCCCTGCGCGAAATCGCCGAAGGTATCGTGACCCCTGAGTTCATCGCCGCCGAAGAGATCGTTACCGAGGATCCGGTCTTCGCCGCGTTCGAGGACGAGTCCAACGAGGCTGTCTGATCGATGCCCTGTCGACGTCGCGCGGCACAAGGCCCTCTTCCTCGGCAAGAGGTGAAACCATGCCGGGCATAGAAGCCTTAGCCGAACGGCTGTCGACTTACCTGGGGCCCGAACAGGTCAACCTGGTTCGGCGCGCCTATTTCTACGCCGAACAGGCACACGACGGGCAGCGCCGCCGCAGCGGCGAGCCCTACGTGACCCATCCGCTGGCCGTGGCCAGCATCCTCGCCGACATGCACATGGACCATCAGAGCCTGATGGCGGCCATGCTGCACGACGTGATCGAAGACACCGGCATCGCCAAGGAAGCTCTCTGCCAGCAGTTTGGCGAGACCGTGGCCGAGCTGGTCGACGGGGTCAGCAAGCTGACCCAGATGAACTTCGAAACCAAGGCCGAGGCGCAGGCCGAGAACTTCCAGAAGATGGCCATGGCCATGGCCCGCGATATCCGCGTGATCCTGGTCAAGCTGGCTGACCGCCTGCACAACATGCGCACCCTGGAAGTGCTGTCTGGCGAAAAACGCCGGCGCATCGCCAAGGAAACCCTCGAGATCTACGCCCCCATCGCCAACCGCCTGGGCATGCACACCGTGCGCGTGGAGTTCGAGGACCTCGGCTTCAAAGCCATGCACCCGATGCGTTCGTCGCTGATCCACCGGGCGGTGAAGAGCGCACGCGGCAACCGTAAAGAGATCGTCGCCAAGATCGAGCATTCGTTGGCCAATTGCCTGGCCGCCGACGGGATCGAGGGCGAGGTCAGCGGACGGCAGAAACACCTCTATGGCATCTACAAGAAGATGCGTGGCAAGCGCCGCGCCTTCAACGAGATCATGGACGTGTACGCCTTCCGCATCATCGTCGACAAGGTCGACACCTGCTACCGCGTGCTCGGCGCCGTGCACAACCTGTACAAGCCGCTGCCCGGTCGCTTCAAGGATTACATCGCAATTCCCAAGGCCAACGGCTACCAGTCGTTGCACACCACGCTGTTCGGCATGCACGGCGTGCCCATCGAAATCCAGATCCGCACCCGCGAGATGGAAGAGATGGCCAACAACGGTATCGCCGCGCACTGGCTGTACAAGTCCAACGAAGACGAGCAGCCCAAGGGCAGCCATGCCCGGGCCCGCCAGTGGGTCAAGGGCATCCTCGAGCTGCAGCAGCGTGCTGGCAACTCGCTGGAATTCATCGAGAGCGTGAAGATTGACCTGTTCCCGGACGAGGTCTACGTGTTCACGCCCAAAGGGCGGATCATGGAGCTGCCCAAAGGCTCCACCGCCGTCGATTTCGCCTACGCGGTGCACACCGACGTCGGCAACAGCTGCATCGCCTGCCGCATCAACCGACGCCTGGCACCGCTGTCCGAACCGCTGCAGAGCGGCTCGACGGTCGAGATCGTCAGCGCCCCGGGCGCACGGCCAAACCCGGCCTGGCTCAATTTCGTGGTCACCGGCAAGGCGCGCACGCACATTCGCCACGCGCTCAAGCAACAGCGTCGCTCCGAGTCGATCAGCCTCGGTGAGCGCCTGCTGAACAAGGTGCTGACCGGCTTCGACAGCAGCCTCGAGCAGATCCCCCAGGAGCGTATCCAGGCAATCCTTGCCGAATATCGCCTGGAGCTGATCGAAGACCTGCTCGAAGACATCGGCCTGGGCAACCGCATGGCCTACGTGGTCGCCCGCCGCCTGCTGTCGGCCGAAGGCGAACAGCTGCCGGCGCCGGAAGGCCCGCTGGCGATCCGCGGCACCGAAGGCCTGGTACTGAGCTACGCCAAGTGTTGCACGCCGATCCCGGGTGACCCGATCGTCGGCCACCTGTCAGCGGGCAAGGGCATGGTCGTGCACCTGGAAAACTGCCGCAACATCAGCGAAATTCGCCACAACCCCGAGAAGTGTGTACAGCTTTCGTGGGCCAAGGACATCGCAGGCGAGTTCAACGTCGAGCTGCGTGTCGAGCTTGAACACCAGCGCGGCCTGATCGCCCTGCTGGCCAGCAGCGTCAACGCTGCCGACGGCAACATCGAGAAGATCAGCATGGACGAACGCGACGGCCGTATCAGCGTGGTCCAACTGGTGGTCAGCGTGCACGACCGTGTGCACCTGGCACGTGTGATCAAGAAGCTGCGTACCTTGACCGGCGTGGTCCGCATCACCCGCATGCGTACGTAGTCCGCCAACCGCAAGGAGTCATCATGAGCAAGACCGTAATCAACAGCGACAAGGCCCCTGCCGCTATCGGCACCTACTCCCAGGCGATCAAGGCCGGCAACACCGTCTACATGTCGGGCCAGATCCCGCTGGACCCTAAGACCATGGAACTGGTCGAAGGCTTCGAAGCCCAGACAGTACAGGTGTTCGAGAACCTCAAGGCCGTGGCTGAAGCGGCAGGCGGCTCGTTCAAGGACATCGTCAAGCTGAACATCTTCCTGACCGACCTGAGCCACTTTGCCAAGGTCAACGAGGTGATGGGCCGCTACTTCGAACAGCCATACCCAGCCCGCGCTGCCATCGGCGTTGCGGCACTGCCAAAAGGCGCCCAGGTCGAAATGGACGCCATCCTGGTCATCGAATGATGCCCCTGGTGACGGGCGCCCTGCCCGTCACCCCTCCTCTGCAAGGTTATCCCGTCATGCGTCACGCACTGCCTCTCGCGCTGGCAGCCCTGCTTCTGGGCGGCTGCGCCAGCCACAAACCCGAAGATTTCAACGGCACCTGGATCAACCAGGCCGCCATCAAGGCCGCCAGCAAAGGCGGCAGCCTGCGCCAGGCCCTGAACGAGCACGGCCCGGTGTTCGAATGGAAACTCGATGTCGCCCACCAGCAGGCCAGCTACAGCAATGGTTTCGAGGCGGCCGATGGCCAGCTGATCGCCAACCAGAAGCAATGGCAGGCCAGCTTCCAGGGCGGCCAGACCGAACAGCTCGAACTGGATGGCGATGAGCTGAAAGCCACCACCCAGAGCGGTGCAGAGCAGACCTTCGTGCGCGCCGAGCAGCCCGGCAATGCGCCTCTGGGCGGCAGCTTCGAGAAGGCGCTGTACCAGGCTTACCTCGGTGGCGACTGGAAGATCATCGAAGGCCAGGGCAAGGGCGCCACTGTCCGCTTCAGCGATACTGGCAACGTCACCGGCCTGCCAGGCCCGGACCGTTTCGCCCTGTGCCTGGCCGGCGACTGCGCCAGCATGGGTGGCAACAACGACAGCCTGTGGCTGGAGCGCAACCAGCGCGGCGCACCTTTCATCTTCAAGCGTGACGGCAACAAGCTGGCAATTTACCAGGCGGTGAACACTGCCCAGGCCGACGAGATTCCGCAGTTGGCGGCCGGTGCTCAGCAGTGGGTGCTGGAACGCGACTGAAGCGCCACTCCTGTAGGAGCGGCCTTGTGTCGCGAAAGGGCTGCGAAGCGGCCCCAGGATCTCAGCTTCGCCGCATAGAATGCCGGGGCCGCTGCGCGGCCCTTTCGCGACACAAGGCCGCTCCTACACGAACCGCGCCAGGCCTCTAGATTTCAGCGTTTGCCTGCCAGTATGGCGGCATAGCCCTCCTTGTAGCTCGGATACTCCGGCGCCCAGCCCAGCGCCCGCACCCGGGCATTGCTGCAACGCTTGCTGCCGGTACGGCGCACCCGCTGCTCATCAGACCACTCGGTAACCCCCATGTACCCCCGCAGCCAGGCCACCACATCAGCCAGCGGAGCCGGGTCGTCGTCGACACCGATGTAGCACTCCTCCAGCACCACGCCATCGGCATCGGCCTGCAGCAGGAACGCCATCAGGCTCGCCGCATCCTCGGCATGAATCCGGTTGCCATACAGCGGCGGCTCCTCCGCCACCCGATAGCCCTGGCGCACCTGGCTCAGCAGCCACTCGCGACCCGGGCCATAGATGCCGGTCAGGCGAATAACACTGGCAGGAATGCCGCTTGCCAGCGCCAGCCCTTCGGCCTCCAGCATTACCTTCCCGGAATAACCTTCAGGTTCGGTGGGCGCGGTTTCGTCGATCCATCCACCGTCCTTTTGCGCAAACACGCTGCTGCTGGAGACGAACAGCAAACGCCGCGGGCGCTGGCCGCGCTCGGCCAACCACGCCAGCACATGGCGCAAACCATCGACGTAGGCGCTTTGGTAACCCGCCTCGTCATGCTGGCTGGCGGCGACGCAGTACACCAGGTAATCCGGTGAGCGCTGTGGCCATGCCTGTGGGATCGCAGGGTCGGACAGGTCAGCAGCAATGGCCGCAACGCACTCGGGCAGCTGCGCGACCGAGCGGCGCAAACCACTGACTTGCCAGCCTTTGGCCAGCAGCTGGCGGGCCAAACGGCCACCTACATCACCACATCCCACGATAATTGCGGAAAGGCCTGACATCATAAAACTCCCTAGACCAAAGGATCAGGCTAGCCGTATTACACGATAGGCGGCTAGACCGCGGGTGAAAAAAGCAACAAGATTACTTTTGTTAACAAGAATTACTTGCAATAATGGCAGCCCTATCTGTTCTCGGCCTATATCGAGGCCCTGGAGAACGCTCACTTTCTTCTTCATCAGGTCCGGCCAGCATGACACGTATTCAACTTTCCGCTTCGCCAACCCCGTCGCGCGCCTGGCGCGCCATCGCCGCGCTGCTGTTCAGCCTGGTGCTGGCCCCGGTAGCCATGGCCGATGAGCCTGCCGCCAACGCCGCCGCCCCGGCCGCTGCCACCGCGCCAGCCACCCCGGCACCCGCTGCTGCAGAAGGCCAGGCCACCACCCCGGTCGCAGCACCTGCTTCCGCCGACCCGGCCGTGCAGGAACTGGTTGAAGACACCTCGCTGGGCATGGCCCATGACTTGTCCCCATGGGGCATGTACAAGAACGCAGATATCGTCGTCAAAGCCGTCATGATCGGCTTGGCCATCGCTTCGATCATCACCTGGACCATCTGGATCGCCAAGGGCTTCGAGTTGATGGGCGCCAAGCGCCGCCTGCGTGGCGAGATCGCCGCCCTGAAGAAGTCGGTGAGCCTGAAAGAAGCCAGCACCGTCGCCAACACTGAAGGTACCCTGGCCCATACCCTGGTCCACGATGCCCTCGAAGAGATGCGCCTGTCGGCCAATGCCCGCGAGAAAGAAGGCATCAAGGAGCGCGTCAGCTTCCGCCTGGAGCGCCTGGTAGCTGCCAGCGGCCGCACCATGAGCAGCGGCACCGGCGTACTCGCCACCATCGGCTCCACCGCGCCGTTCGTTGGGCTGTTCGGTACCGTGTGGGGCATCATGAACAGCTTCATCGGCATCGCCAAGACCCAGACCACCAACCTGGCCGTCGTCGCCCCAGGCATCGCCGAGGCTCTGCTGGCCACCGCACTGGGCCTGGTTGCAGCGATCCCGGCCGTGGTCATCTACAACGTCTTCGCCCGCTCCATCGCCGGCTACAAGGCGCAGGTGTCTGACGCCTCCGCCCAGGTGCTGTTGCTGGTCAGCCGTGATCTGGACCATCAGGGCAGCGACCGCGCCGCCCCGCACATGGTGAAAGTGGGGTAAACCATGGGCCTGCATCTCAACGAAGGTGGCGACGACCTCGCCGAAAACCACGAAATCAACGTTACGCCGTTCATCGACGTGATGCTGGTGCTGCTGATCATCTTCATGGTCGCGGCCCCATTGGCCACGGTCGACATCAAGGTCGACCTGCCGGCCTCGACCGCCAAGCCGGCACCGAGGCCTGAAAAGCCCGTGTTCGTCAGCGTCAAGGCCGACCAGAAGCTGTATGTCGGCGACGATCAGGTCCCTGCCCCGGAACAGCTTGGCCCGATGCTCGACGCCAAGACCAAGGGCGACAAGGAAACCACCATCTTCTTCCAGGCCGACAAAGGCGTGGATTACGGTGACCTGATGGAAGTGATGAACAACATGCGCGCGGCCGGCTACCTCAAGGTCGGTCTGGTAGGTCTCGAGACGGCAGCCAAGAAATGACGAAAACGCGCTCAAACGTGGCGCGCTACGGTGGCAGCCTGGCAATCGTGCTGGGTGTGCATGCGGTCGCCGTGCTGCTGACGCTCAACTGGTCAGTACCCCAGGCCATCGAGCTGCCGCCGGCAGCCATGATGGTCGAGCTGGCACCACTGCCCGAACCCGCGCCGCCGCCACCACCGAAAGCCGCCCCACAGCCGCCGGCGCCGGTCGAAGAACCGCCGCTGCCAAAGTTGGTAGAGGCACCGAAACCGAAGATCGCCATCGCCAAGCCGCCCAAGCCGAAGCCCAAGCCTCAGCCACCGAAGCCTGAGAAGAAGCCTGAGCCGCCAAAAGATGAGCCACCGGCCAAAGAACAGGTAGCTGACACACCGCCAAGCAACACGCCGCCGCAGAAGTCGGCGGCACCGGCGCCAAGCATCGCCGCCAACAGCCAGGCGCTGCCAACCTGGCAGAGCGACCTGCTGCGCCACCTGGCGAAGTACAAGCGCTACCCGGAAGACGCTCGCCGCCGAGGCCTGCAAGGCATCAACCGCCTGCGCTTCGTGGTCGACGCCGAAGGTAAGGTGGTGTCCTACTCCATGGCAGGCGGCTCCGGCAGCGCGGCCCTGGACCGGGCAACCCTGGAAATGATCCGCCGCGCCGGTACGGTACCGAAGCCGCCAGCCGAGCTGCTGACCAATGGCACGATCGAAGTCGTGGCACCGTTCGTCTACTCGCTGGACCGTCGCTGATAGTTTTGTTTCTGTCACAAATCGGCAAGTCTGATAACGTGCGTCTATCGATTGCAGCCGCTATGCTGGGGCCGCAACTTCATGGACGCACGTTATGACCCTCACAGAATTACGCTACATCGTCACGCTCGCCCAGGAGCAGCACTTCGGCCATGCTGCCGAGCGCTGCCACGTCAGCCAGCCGACCCTGTCGGTCGGCGTGAAAAAACTTGAGGACGAGCTTGGCGTGCTGATCTTCGAGCGCAGCAAAAGTGCAGTGCGCCTGACCCCGGTCGGCGAAAGCATCGTGGCCCAGGCGCAGAAGGTACTGGAGCAGGCCCAGGGCATTCGCGAGCTGGCCCAGGCCGGCAAGAACCAGCTGACCGCCCCGCTCAAGGTCGGCGCCATCTATACCGTTGGCCCGTACCTGTTCCCGCACCTGATTCCACAGCTGCACCGGGTTGCACCGCAGATGCCGCTGTACATCGAAGAAAACTTCACCCACGTGCTGCGCGAGAAGCTGCGCAACGGCGAACTGGACGCGGTGATCATTGCCCTGCCGTTCAACGAAGCGGACGTGTTGACCCTGCCACTGTACGACGAGCCGTTCTGTGCCTTGATGCCAGCCGACCACCCCTGGACGGCGAAAAAGACCATCGACACTGCAATGCTCAACGACAAGAGCCTGCTGCTGCTCGGCGAGGGCCACTGCTTCCGCGACCAGGTGCTGGAAGCCTGCCCGACACTGAACAAAGGTGGCGAAGGCTCCAAGCACACCACGGTCGAGTCCAGCTCGCTGGAAACCATCCGCCACATGGTCGCTTCCGGCCTGGGGGTGTCCATCCTGCCGCTGTCGGCCGTACATAGCCATCATTATGCGCCCGGCGTCATCGAAGTGCGTCCGCTCACCCCGCCTGCGCCATTCCGTACCGTCGCCATCGCCTGGCGCGCCAGCTTCCCGCGGCCGAAGGCGATCGAGATCCTTGCCGACTCGATCCGCCTCTGCTCGGTGGCCAAGCCGCCTGTGGAACAACCGGCCTGATCCATGACTGAGCTGTCGAAGGTTTCGGTCACCGCGCTCAAGGGCGTAGGCGATGCCATGGCGGAGAAGCTCGCCAAGGTCGGCCTGGAGAACCTGCAGGATGTGCTGTTTCACCTGCCCCTGCGCTATCAGGACCGTACCCGTGTGGTGCCGATCGGCCAGTTGCGCCCGGGCCAGGATGCGGTGATCGAGGGTGTGGTCAGCGGTGCCGACGTGACCATGGGCAAGCGTCGCAGCCTGGTGGTGCGCCTGGGTGACGGCACAGGCGTGTTGAGCCTGCGCTTCTACCACTTCAGCAATGCGCAGAAGGAAGGCCTCAAGCGCGGCACCCACCTGCGCTGCTACGGCGAAGCCCGCCCCGGCGCCTCGGGCCTGGAGATCTACCACCCCGAGTACCGTGCACTGAATGGCGACGAGCCGCCACCACCGGTCGAACAGACCCTGACGCCGATCTACCCGTCCACCGAAGGCCTTACCCAACAGCGCCTGCGCGCGCTCTGCCAACAGAGCCTGGGCATGCTCGGGCCGCGCAGCCTGCCCGACTGGCTGCCCGACGAGCTGGCCCGCGACTACCACCTGGCACCGCTGGACGATGCCATCCGCTACCTGCACAACCCGCCAGCCGACGCCGACCTCGACGAGCTCGCCGAAGGCCAGCACTGGGCCCAGCACCGCCTGGCCTTCGAAGAGCTGCTGACCCACCAGCTGTCACAACAGCGCCTGCGCGAGAGCCTGCGCAGCTTGCGTGCGCCGGTACTGCCCAAGGCCAGGCGCCTGCAAGCGCAGTACCTGGCCAATCTCGGTTTCCAGCCGACCGGGGCACAGCAACGGGTGGCCAACGAAATCGCCTATGACCTCAGCCAGCACGAACCCATGATGCGCCTGGTGCAGGGCGACGTCGGCGCCGGCAAGACGGTGGTCGCCGCCCTTGCCGCACTGCAGGCCCTGGAAGCTGGTTACCAGGTGGCGCTGATGGCGCCTACCGAGATCCTTGCCGAGCAGCACTACATCACCTTCAAGCGCTGGCTCGAGCCTCTGGGTATCGAAGTCGCCTGGCTGGCCGGCAAGCTCAAGGGCAAGGCCCGCGCCAGCGCCCTTGAACAGATCGCCGGCGGCGCGCCAATGGTGGTCGGCACCCACGCGCTGTTCCAGGAAGAGGTTCGTTTCAAGCACCTGGCCTTGGCAATCATCGACGAACAGCACCGCTTCGGCGTGCAGCAACGTCTGGCCCTGCGCAAGAAAGGTGTGGCCGGCGAGCTGTGCCCGCACCAGCTGATCATGACTGCCACGCCGATCCCGCGCACCCTGGCCATGAGCGCCTATGCCGACCTCGATACCTCGGTACTCGACGAACTGCCACCAGGGCGCACGCCGGTAAATACCGTACTGGTCGCCGACAGCCGTCGCTTCGAAGTGGTCGAGCGGGTCCGCGCCGCCTGCGCCGAGGGGCGCCAGGCCTACTGGGTGTGCACGCTGATCGAGGAATCCGAAGAGCTGACCTGCCAGGCGGCCGAAAGCACTTTTGAAGAGCTTGGCAGTGCACTCGGCGAATTGCGCGTAGGCCTGATCCATGGCCGCATGAAACCGGCAGAAAAGGCCGAGGTCATGGCCGAGTTCAAGCAAGGCAACCTGCAACTGCTGGTCGCCACCACGGTGATCGAGGTCGGCGTAGACGTGCCCAACGCCAGCCTGATGATCATCGAAAACCCCGAGCGCCTGGGCCTGGCCCAGTTGCACCAGCTGCGTGGCCGGGTTGGCCGTGGCAGCGCGGTGAGCCACTGCGTGCTGCTGTATCACCCGCCGCTGTCGCAGATTGGCCGCGAACGCCTGGGGATCATGCGGGAAACCAATGATGGCTTCATCATCGCCGAGAAAGACCTGGAATTGCGCGGGCCGGGCGAAATGCTCGGCACACGGCAAACCGGCCTGCTGCAGTTCAAGGTCGCCGACCTTATGCGCGACGCCGACTTGCTGCCGGCGGTGCGTGATGCGGCCCAGGCGTTGCTGGCGCGCTGGCCCGACCATGTCAGCCCGCTGCTAGACCGCTGGCTGCGCCACGGTCAACAATATGGGCAGGTGTGACGCCCGTCCCAGAATGGATCCAGCTTTGCCAACAGGCTGGTTATACTTCGCGTTTAAGAGAACGAATGGATACAGACCATGACTGAAGTTGCCCTGGACACTGCAACCCCGCACGCACCGTCTGTAATCCGGCTGTTGCTCGAAAAGCTGCACGTTGCCTTTGAAGAGGTGGCGGAACATCCAGCGCTGCCCGCCGCGTCTCGGGTGCAGGCGATCCTGCTCGATGACGAGATTGGCGCCCTGCTGGTGCTGTTCCCGCAGAGCAAGCTCCTGGACCTCAACCGCCTTGAAGAGCTGACCGGTCGCAAGCTCAAGGCCGTGCCGTTGCCACGCCTGAGGCAGATGCTCGACAAGCACAAGCTCAAGGCCCTGCCGGCCATTCCGGCCCTGACCAGCTCGCCTTGCCTGTACGAAGGCAAACTGCTTGACCCCGAACACCTGTTCATCCAGTCCGGCGAAGCCGGCCTGCTGCTCAAGATTCACCGTAATGACTTCAAGCGCATGCTCGCCAAGGCCAGCGCCGGCAGTTTCGGCCAGCCCGTGCGCGACATCCGCCCCAACCTCGATCGCCCGGATGACGATTCCAGGGAAATCACCCTGGCGGTCCAGGCCTTCACGGCCCGGCGTATCCAGAAGCGCCTGGAAGAAACCATCGAGATCCCGCCACTGGCCGATACGGCGCAAAAGATCATCAAGCTGCGGGTCGACCCCAATGCCAGCATCGATGACATCACCGGCGTGGTCGAAACCGACCCGGCGCTGGCCGCCCAGGTGGTCAGCTGGGCCGCTTCGCCCTACTACGCCTCACCCGGCAAGATCCGTTCGGTGGAAGACGCCATCGTCCGCGTCCTGGGCTTCGACCTGGTAATCAACCTGGCACTCGGCCTGGCGCTGGGCAAAACCCTGAGCCTGCCCAAGGACCATCCGCAGCAGGCCACGCCGTACTGGCAGCAGTCGATCTACACCGCGGCCATCATCGAAGGCCTGACCCGCGCCATGCCACGTGCCGAGCGTCCGGAGGCTGGCCTGACCTACCTGGCGGGGCTGCTGCACAATTTCGGCTACCTGCTGCTGGCGCACGTGTTCCCGCCGCATTTCTCGCTGATCTGCCGCCACCTCGAGGTCAACCCGCACCTGTGCCACACCTACGTGGAACAACACCTGCTGGGCATCAGCCGCGAGCAGATCGGCGCTTGGCTGATGAAGCTCTGGGACATGCCCGAAGAGCTGTCGACCGCGCTGCGTTTCCAGCATGATCCGACGTATGACGGCGAGTTTTCGGCCTACCCGAACCTGGTGTGCCTGGCGACCCGACTGCTGCGCTCGCGGGGCATCGGCTCGGGGCCTCAGGAGCAGATTCCCGAGGAACTGCTGGAGCGCCTGGGGATCACCCGGGACAAGGCGGAAGAAGTGGTGAACAAGGTGCTCGAGGCCGAGGCCTTGTTGCGGGATCTGGCGTCGCAGCTCAACGCCCCGCATTGAGAACATTGGGGCCGCTCTGCGGCCCTTTCGCGACACAAGGCCGCTCCTACAGGAATCGCGTATGCCTGTAGGAGCGGCCTTGTGTCGCGAAAGGGCTGCAGAGCAGCCCCCGACGATTTCAACCTTTCTTCTTCGGTTTCAGGTACTTCATCAGCCCTTGGAACCACATCACCAGCGCCGGATTGCCCTTGATCTGGATGTTCTTGTCCTGGATGCCCTGCATGAACGCAAGCTGCTTGTTGCCCGCCTGCATCGTGGCAAAGCCGTAGGCGGCATCCTTGAAGGCGATGGCGAAGGCCGGCTGCGGATGGCTGCCGCCCTTGCTGCTGATGCGCTCACCGCTGACGATGAAGTGCCGCGCTACCTTGCCGTCCAGCGTCTGCATCTGGAAAACCAGGTCTTTGTCCTTGAGTTGCTGCTGAAACGCCGGGTTGTTGCGGCTGGCCCTGGCCATCAGCAGCCCCA
Source organism: Pseudomonas sp. 382 (assembly GCF_002759075.1). Lineage (NCBI taxonomy): Bacteria > Pseudomonadati > Pseudomonadota > Gammaproteobacteria > Pseudomonadales > Pseudomonadaceae > Pseudomonas > Pseudomonas sp. 382. The sequence continues at coordinate 87,320 of NZ_PEMX01000014.1, read as the reverse complement.
TGGCCCAGAGAAGAAAGCGAAACTTCATCAACGCGCCTCGAATAAAAAATGACTGAGGAGCGCAGTTTATCCTTTTCCTCGACTGAGTACGCAAGTTCGCGACACTTAGCCTCCAGAATGCATAACGGGCGCCCTGAGGCGCCCGCTTGATGACTCTGGATGTCAGCAGTCGATCACTTTTTCTTGGCTGGCTTGGCCGGGGTGTTGACGCTGTCGCGCAGGTTCTTGCCAGGCTTGAAGGCAACGGTGTTGCTGGCCTTGATCTTCACCGGTTGGCCGGTTTGCGGGTTCTTGCCAGTGCGGGCACCACGATGACGTTTTTCGAAGGTACCGAAACCGACCAGGGTAACCGTGTCCTTGTCCAGGGCACCGGTGATGCTGTCGAGAATGGCGTTCAGCACCTGGTTGGCTTTTTCCTTGGTCAGGTCAGCCTTTTCGGCAATGACAGCGGCGAGTTCTGGTTTACGCATAGTGAAGCCTCTTTGACGGGATTTCTTGTTGTTATGCCGTGCTGCCATGAAGCAGCGTTCAAGGCACCGCAGGCTCTAATCTGCGGCAGACGGAACTGAGAATGGCACGCCCACCGAGGCCGCGCCAGTATCTGGGCGGCCATTGTGCTGGCAACAACAGGATAAATCCGACAGAACGTCAGCTATTTACGCCATGACAGCGGGCAGCTGCCGATTCAGCGCAAGTTTTTCCGTGACGGCGCTCCCGGTCAGGGCATAGCCGAGCAACTGGCCGTCGGCGGCATGGCAGAGCAATTTCAGATCGCTACCCTGCCCTTCGACCTGCCAATTGCCTTCACGGCCGGCCGGCGGCGGTGAGACCACCAGCGGGCAAGCCGGAGTCTTCACGGTAATCGGCATTGGCCCGTAGCTGACCTGGGTAGGGTTACCGACCAGGGTCTGCGCCAAGGCACGAGCGCAGGCCATCAACGGCATCACATACAGCAGGTTGATACCGTCGACTTCGGCACAGTCGCCAAGGGCGAAGATGTTGCTGTGCGAAGTGCGCAGCTGACGGTCCACTACCACGCCGCGGTTGGTCTGCAAGCCGGCAGCAGCGGCAAGGTCGGTACGCGGGCGCAGGCCGATGGCCGAGACCACCAGGTCGCAGACGATCACTTGTCCATCGGACAGGTGCGCCTCAAGCCCCTCTCCTGCCTGCTGCAGACGGGTCAGCACCGGGCCGAGGTGGAACCGTACGCCCAGCCCTTGCAGGCCGGCTTGCACGGCAGCGGCGGCAGCCGGATGCAACAAGGTCGGCATCACCTGCTCGCAAGGTGCCACCACATCGACCTCGAAACCGCCCAAGCGCATGTCGTTGGCAAACTCGCACCCGATCAGGCCGGCGCCGAGAATGAGCACTCGCTGCTTGCCCGCCGCCGCGGCACGGAAGCGCGCATAATCTTCAAGGTCGTTGATCGGGAAAATCCGCCCGGCACCATTACCTTCGACTGGCACCTGAACGGTCTGCGCCCCCCATGCCAGCACCAGGTCGCGATACTCGATCGCTTCTTCCCCGACCCACAGCCGCTTGTGACCCGGGTCGATACCGCTGATGCGAGTATGGGTGCGGATCTCGGCCTTGAGCTGCTCGGCCATCGTGCCAGGTTCAGCCATGCACAGGCCATCGGCGTCCTTCTGCTTGGCAAAGCCCGTGGAGAGCATGGGCTTGGAGTAGGACCGGCCATCATCGGCGGTAATCAGCAGCAGCGGCGTGTCACCATCGAGCTTGCGAAATTCACGTGCCAGGTTATAGCCGGCCAGGCCGGTACCGATAATCACCACGGGGGACGTCATGCGCTGCCTTCCTTTTTAGCCGATGGCGATCATTTCGAAGTCGCTCTTGCCCACACCGCAGTCAGGGCACAGCCAGTCTGCCGGTACGTCTTCCCAACGGGTACCAGGCGGGATGCCATCATCCGGCCAGCCTTTGGCTTCGTCATAGATCAGGCCACAGACAATACACTGCCACTTTTTCATCAGGTCATTTTCCTCGGTGTCGATCAGGCTTTGTTCTAGCCAGGCATTATGCAAGCACTCAGGGCAATCATGCTAAGCTCGCCGCCTCTCTGGCTGTAATCAAGCATACCGACGTGTCGTACGAATCCCCGCAAGCAGCCGCTGTCGCGTGGCTGCCGTATTCACAGCTGGCCCCTGAAATCGACCAGCCAACCCTGGACTGGCTGTTCGACGAAGGCTCCCTGACTCGCCGCCTCACCCAGCTGTCCCAGGGACACTTCAGCGTCACCCCCCTGTTCGAAGGTTGGCAACCGCTGCGCGATGACGAATGCGTGGCCCTGAACCTTGCGCCAGGTGCCGAAGGCTGGGTGCGCGAGGTGTTCCTGCGCGGGCATGGCCAACCTTGGGTGTTTGCCCGCAGCGTGGCCAGCCGCAGCGCCCTGGAACGCGGCGGGCTGGACCTGGAAACCCTGGGTAGCCGTTCGCTGGGCGAATTGCTGTTCTGTGACCAGGCATTCATCCGCCACCCGATCGAGGTGTGCCGTTATCCACAAGGCTGGCTGCCAGCCGATGCCGCGCAAGCTGGGCTCTGGGGGCGCCGCTCACGCTTCGCCCGTAACGGCCTCGACCTGCTGGTGGCCGAGGTTTTCCTGCCTACACTGTGGCAAGCGGCCAAGGAGGAGAACCGCTGATGTACCTGCACCTGCTCAAGTCGCTCAACCGCCTGCACCCCCGGGCCTGGGACTTTGTCCAGCTCAGCCGCATGGATCGGCCGATCGGCATCTATCTGCTGCTGTGGCCGACCCTGTCAGCGGTATGGATCGCCGGGCACGGCTCGCCGACCCTGGCCAACGTGCTGATCTTCGGCCTGGGCGTGGTGCTGATGCGCGCCGCAGGTTGCTGCATCAACGACTTCGCCGACCGCAAGGTCGATGGCCATGTCAAACGCACCGCCGACCGGCCGCTGGCCAGCGGCCGGGTCACGTCGCGCGAGGCGCTGGCATTGTTCGCCATCCTCGTCGGTGTGAGCTTCCTGCTGGTGCTGTGCACCAACAGCCGGACCGTTTGGCTATCGTTCGGCGCGGTGGCGCTGGCGTTCTGCTACCCATTCATGAAGCGCTACACCTATTACCCGCAGGTGGTGCTGGGTGCGGCGTATTCCTGGGGCATTCCCATGGCCTTTACCGCGGCCGGTGGCGAGTTGCCCGCCAGTGCCTGGCTGCTGTACATCGCCAACCTGTTGTGGACAGTGGGTTACGACACCTACTACGCCATGGTGGATCGCGACGACGACCTGAAGATCGGGGTGAAATCGACCGCGATCCTGTTCGGCGAGGCGGACCGGGCGATTATCCTGACCCTGCAGCTGCTGTCGCTGGGCTGCCTGCTGCTGGCGGGCAGCCGCTTCGAGCTGGGTGGCTGGTTCCACTTGGGGTTGCTGGGGGCGGCGGCGTGCTTTGCCTGGGAATACTGGTCGACACGCAGGCTGGACCGCGAATCGTGCTTCAAGGCGTTTCTGCACAATCACTGGGCGGGGTTGCTGGTGTTCATCGGGGTGGTGCTGGATTACGCATTGCGCTGAGGTTCAGCGTCACTGTGGGAGCGGTTTTACCCGCGAATGCAAGGGTGGCTGCACAGCATTCGCGGGTAAACCCGCTCCCACAGCGTCAAGAGGCGGGCTTCAGGGCTTGGCGACGTGCCAGACTTCTTTCATGCCATCACCTTTCGTCTCACCGGCCTTCATGTCATTTTTGAAGGTGTACAGCGGCTTGCCGTCATAGGCCCACTGCATCTTGCCGTCGTCACGCTTGATCTGCGTCCACTTGCCTTCGGCCTTCTCGCCCTCTTTGACCATCAAGGGTGGCCAGTTCTTCGCACAATCACCGTTGCACATCGACGTGCCACCGGCGTCCTTGTCGAAGGTGTACAGCGTCATTTTGTTGTGGTCGACCAACATGCCATTTTCTGTCATGCCATGGTCGGCTGAAGCCACTCCAGGTAGCGCAAATGCAGCGAACAAGGCCATCCAGCTCAGCGTATGTCGTGTCATTGGATTCACCATAGATTCGGGGGTGAAATGCGTGTTGTTTGCCGCCACGGCGGCCCAGTGAAGCCTAGCCCAGTCATGGAATGTCGCCAGAACGGCCAACACCCCTGTCACACAGCTGCAATAATTCCGTTATCTAATGCGGGCCAAGACACGATTCCCGGGAGAGGTTTTGAGCATGGTTGGCAGAAACATTCTGATCGTCGACGACGAAGCACCGATTCGCGAGATGATCGCCGTCGCCTTGGAAATGGCCGGCTATGACTGCCTGGAAGCCGAGAACTCCCAGCAAGCCCACGCGATCATCGTCGACCGCAAGCCGGACCTGATCCTGCTTGACTGGATGCTGCCCGGCACCTCCGGCATCGAGCTGGCACGCCGCCTCAAGCGCGACGAGCTGACCGGCGACATCCCGATCATCATGCTCACCGCCAAGGGCGAAGAGGACAACAAGATCCAGGGCCTGGAAGTCGGCGCCGACGACTACATCACCAAGCCGTTCTCGCCGCGTGAACTGGTAGCCCGGCTGAAGGCCGTGCTGCGTCGCACGGGCCCAAGCGACAGTGAAGCGCCGATCGAAGTCGGTGGCCTGCTGCTCGATCCGATCAGCCACCGCGTGACCATCGACGGCAAGCCGGCCGAGATGGGCCCTACCGAATACCGCCTGCTGCAGTTCTTCATGACTCACCAGGAACGCGCCTATACCCGTGGCCAGCTGCTCGACCAAGTGTGGGGCGGCAATGTGTATGTCGAGGAGCGCACCGTCGACGTACACATCCGTCGCCTGCGCAAGGCACTGGGTGAGGCCTACGAAAATCTGGTACAAACCGTCCGGGGCACTGGCTACCGCTTCTCGACCAAGAGCTGATCGAGCCGACAAGCGCCAAGCTGCACGTCGTTGTACAAGGACCGTCAATTGAACCAGAACTGGCACGCGACCCTGATTCGCCACCTGTTGCTGCTGATCACTGTCTGCCTGATCGGCGGCCTGGTCAGCGGCTATTACGGCTGGAGCCTGGCCATCGGTCTGGCGCTCTATCTGGGCTGGACACTCAAGCAGCTGTTGCGCCTGCATGACTGGCTGCGCAACCATCAGCCCGACGAAGCACCGCCCGATGGCTACGGCCTGTGGGGTGAGGTGTTCGACAGCATCTACCACCTGCAACGCCGCGACCAGCGCGTGCGCGGGCGCCTGCAGGCGGTGATCGACCGGGTGCAGGAGTCCACTGCGGCACTGCGCGATGCGGTGATCATGCTCGACAGCGATGGCAACCTGGAGTGGTGGAACCGTGCCGCCGAGACGTTGCTGGGCTTCAAGACCCCACAGGACGGCGGCCAGCCGGTCACCAACCTGGTACGCCACCCGCGCTTCAAGGAATACTTCGAGGCGCAGAACTACGTCGAACCGCTGGAGATCCCCTCGCCGATCAACGACCGCCTGCGCGTACAGCTGCACATCACCCGCTACGGCAACAATGAGCACCTGATGTTGGTGCGCGATGTCACCCGCATTCATCAACTGGAGCAGATGCGCAAGGATTTCGTTGCCAACGTCTCCCACGAGCTACGCACACCGCTGACGGTGATCACCGGCTACCTGGAAACCCTGCTGGACAACGTCGAGGACGTCAACCCGCGCTGGGCCCGGGCGCTGCAGCAGATGACCCAGCAGGGATCACGCATGCAGACCCTGCTCAACGACCTGCTGCTGTTGGCCAAGCTGGAAGCCACCGATTACCCGTCGGATAACCAGCCGGTGGCGGTCGATGCCCTGCTCACTGCGATCAAGCAGGATGCCCAGGCACTGTCCGGGCCACGTAACCAGAAAATCACCCTGGAAGCAGCGCCAGGGCTGCGCCTGAAGGGCAGCGAGTCGGAACTGCGCAGCGCCTTCTCCAACCTGGTGTTCAACGCCGTGAAGTACACCCAGGATGAAGGCACCATCCGCATCCGCTGGTGGGCTGACGAGCACGGCGCGCACCTGTCGGTGCAGGATTCCGGGGTGGGTATCGAAGCCAAGCACCTGCCGCGGCTGACCGAACGCTTCTACCGGGTCGACTCCAGCCGTGCGTCGAATACTGGCGGCACTGGCCTGGGGCTGGCGATCGTCAAGCACGTGCTGATGCGCCATCGCGGCAAGCTGGAAATCAGCAGCGTGCCGGGGCATGGCAGTACCTTCACCTGTCATTTCGGGCCAGCACAATTGGCCAACGGCAAAGCCTGAGGTACCAGGGGCAGCTTTGCAGCCCTTTGCTTTTGCTGCCCCAGCCGCTACATTGGATCCCCTGTGCCAGCAAGAGCTGGCACTTTTTTTCTCTCCCTCGAAGACGGACCCCGTAAAAACCCCATCATGGACCCTTCCCCTGGTATCAGCCTCGCCTCGTTATTCGCCGATTTCGGCATGATCATCTTTGCCTTCCTGCTGGTGCTGCTCAACGGTTTCTTCGTTGCCGCCGAGTTCGCCATGGTCAAGCTGCGCGCCACCCGCGTCGAGTCCATTGCCGAACTGCATGGCTGGCGCGGCAGCATCCTGCGCAAGGTACACAACCAGCTCGACGCCTACCTTTCTGCCTGCCAGCTGGGCATCACCCTCGCCTCGCTGGGCCTGGGCTGGGTCGGTGAACCAGCGTTCGCCCACCTGCTCGAACCGCTGCTGGCTTACCTGGGCGTGGACAGCGCTGAAGTGGTCAAGGCGGTGTCGTTCTTTGTCGCCTTCTTCGTCATTTCGTACCTGCACATCGTGGTCGGCGAACTGGCGCCCAAGTCGTGGGCGATCCGCAAGCCCGAGCTACTGTCGCTGTGGACCGCCGTGCCGCTGTACCTGTTCTACTGGACCATGTACCCGGCCATCTACCTGCTCAACGCCAGCGCCAACACTATCCTGCGCATCGCCGGCCAGGGTGAGCCAGGCCCGCACCACGAACACCACTACAGCCGCGAAGAACTCAAGCTGATCCTGCACTCCAGCCGCGGTCAGGACCCGAGCGACCAAGGCATGCGCGTACTCGCCTCGGCCGTGGAAATGGGCGAGCTGGAAGTCGTGGACTGGGCCAACTCGCGTGAGGACATGGTCAGCATCGACGCCCATGCCCCGCTCAAGGAGATCCTCGCCCTGGTCCGCCGGCACAAGTTCAGCCGCTACCCGGTGTATGACGCCGAGCGCGAAGAATTCACCGGGCTGCTGCACATCAAGGACTTGCTGCTGGAACTGGCCGAACTCGAGCACCTGCCCGAAACCATCGACCTGGACGATCTGGCTCGCCCGCTGGAGCGGGTATCGCGGCACATGCCACTGGCGCAGTTGCTCGAGCAGTTCCGCAAAGGCGGCGCGCACTTCGTGCTGGTAGAGGAAGCCGACGGCAAGGTGATCGGCTACCTGACCATGGAAGACGTGCTGGAAGTGCTGGTAGGTGACATCCAGGACGAACACCGCAAGACCGAACGCGGCATCCTCGCCTACCAGCCCGGCAAGCTGCTGGTACGTGGCGATACGCCGCTGTTCAAGGTCGAGCGCCTGCTCGGTGTCGACCTCGACCACATCGAGGCAGAAACCCTCGCCGGCCTGGTCTACGAGACCCTCAAGCGCGTGCCTGAAGAAGAGGAAGTGCTGGAAGTCGAAGGCCTGCGCATCATCATCAAGAAGATGAAAGGGCCGAAGATCGTCCTGGCCAAGGTGCTCAAGCTCGACTGACCCTAGGGGTTGCCGGCAGTGAAGTCCGGCAACCCGCCCAGCGGCCGGTCGAACTGGAACGGTATCGACTCCAGCGCCAGCCCCACATTGCGCTGTACCACGAAATGCAGGTGTGGCCCGGTGCTGTTACCGGTATTGCCCGACTTCGCCAGGGCCTGCCCTACGACCACCTGCTGCCCTTCGCGAACCACCACCGAACCCTGCATCAGGTGCAGGTAAACGCCCATGGTGCCGTCGGGGTGCAGAATCCGCACGAAATTGCCTGCCGGGTTGCTGCCTCGGCCGCTCTGGCCATTCTCGACCTTCACCACCATACCGCCGCGGGCCGCAATGATCGGCGTGCCCTCCGGCATGGCGATGTCCATCGCATAGCGGCTCCTGGGGCCGAAGTGACTGAAACGGCCATTGGGCCCCTGGGTCAGGCGAAATGGCCCGCCCTTCCAGGGGAACGGGTAGCGGTAGGCGAGAGAGCGCTGGCCAGGGTCGCCCATGGCGTACTGAAAGCTTGTGGCGTACTGCAATTTGCCGCCGGGTGCCGCCAGCACTGAACTCAGCACTTTGCTCGAACGTGGCCCCACCACGGCGCGTATGTTGCGCGGCTGGTTGCCACCGAAAGCGTTGCTCAGCTTGTCGATCCGCAGTTCTACCTGCATCGGCACGTACAGGTCGTTGCGCACCATGAAGCGCACACCGCCGGGGAAGGTTTCGGCCTGCAGGCGCACCTTGCCATCGATGTGATCGAGGATCGGCTCGCTCAGCTCGAAGGTCTTCGCCCCCGGGCTGTAGCGATCGGAGTACGAGACCACGCCGGTGTTGTCGACAGTCTTGTAGATCGTCATGCCCACGCTCGACGCCGAGGCCGAAAGCAAGGCACAGAAAAGCAGCAAGCGGGCGGCGGCTGGCATGATGGTGGCTTTTTGACAGATATGGTCTGTCGAAGACTAGCAGCGGGATTTGAGAGCGGTATTGCAGCCGGTCGGAAGAACCCGGCAGGTTGATGCAGACCTTGTGGGAACGGGCAAGCCCGCTCCCACAGGGTTTTGTGTATGGCCTTGATCAGGCGCCGGGCGTGAAATGCTTCTGCTGTGTACCACGGGCAATCAGGCGCGACAGGTAGTCGAGTTTCTGCGCATCCTGGTCGACGAACTTGAAGGTCAGCTGCAGCCAGTCACTTTCTGGCTTGGGCTCCAGCGCCGCGATGGCGTGCAGGTAGCCGTTCAGGCGCGCCACTTCCGCGTTCTCACCCTGCTCCAGGTCGAGCACTGCGCCTTCCAGCACCTGTGGCAGCGTTGTACTGCGGCGCACCACCAGTAACGCTTCCTTGAGGCTCAGCGCCTTGATCACGCAGGGCTGGGTGCCGCTGGCCAGGCGCAGCTGACCCTGCCCCCGCCCGACCTGGGCCGCCGCAGCCGCGGCCGTCTGTGGCTTCGGCGCATTGAGCAAAGGCTTGGCCGCCGCGGCAGCAGCAGGTGCCGCCACCTTGGCCGCTTCAGGCTTGCCACCGGTCAGTGCGCTCAACGAGTCGTTGGCGAAGGCCGAATTCACCCGTGCCGGTGCACCAGCCATCAGGCTCTCCAGCTTGCCGATCTTGCTCAGGGCTTTCTTCACCTTGGTCAGCAGCTGCTCGTTGGTGAACGGCTTGCCGACGAAGTCGGAGACGCCGGCCTGGATGGCCTGGATCACGTTCTCCTTGTCACCACGGCTGGTCACCATGATGAACTGCAGGTCCTTCATCTCGGGCTGCTGACGGCACCAGGTCAGCAACTCAAGGCCAGACATCTCCGGCATCTCCCAGTCGCACAGCACCAGGTCGAACGGCTCCTTGGCCAGCATGGCCATGGCTTTGCGACCATTGACCGCGTCTTCGATGACCATGCCCGGGAAAGCATTGCGCAGGCACTTCCTGACCAGGTCACGAATGAACGGCGCGTCATCCACGACCAGCACATTGACTTTACTCATCGATACTCCTCTTGAACCCGACTAGCCTACCGCGCAATGGTGGCCACTTGCCAACTCTAGGGTCACGCCGGGACTTCTTCGCATCGTTCGCGGGTGCCTGCTGATTGCTCTGCCACACACGCAAACGCCCGGCACGGGCCGGGCGTCGATGCTCGGGAGCAATCTTATTTATCGTCAGGTTTGCCCGGAACATTAGCGCTTTCGGCCGCATCCCCCACAGAGCCTTCGACTTCAGCCTTCATGCGCTTGAGGCCCATGTGACGGACATCGGTGCCGCGCACCAGGTAGATCACCAGCTCCGAAATGTTTCGCGCGTGGTCGCCGATCCGCTCCAGCGAACGCAACACCCAGATCACGCTGAGCACCCGCGAGATCGAGCGCGGGTCTTCCATCATGTAGGTGACCAGTTCACGCAGGGCCGTCTTGTACTCGCGGTCGATGGTCTTGTCGTACTGGGCCACCGACAGTGCCAGGTCGGCATCGAAGCGGGCGAAGGCATCGAGGGCATCGCGCACCATGTTGCGCACCTGGTCGCCGATGTGGCGCACCTCGACGTAGCCGCGCGGCGACTCGCCTTCTTCGCAGAGCTGGATGGCGCGGCGAGCGATCTTGGTCGATTCGTCACCAATGCGCTCCAGATCGATCACCGACTTGGAGATGCTGATGATCAGGCGCAGGTCGGAGGCCGCCGGCTGGCGACGGGCGAGGATGCGCAGGCATTCCTCGTCGATGTTGCGCTCCATCTGGTTGATCTGTTCATCGACTTCACGCACCTGCTGAGCCAGACCCGAATCGGCCTCGATCAGCGCGGTGACGGCATCGTTCACCTGCTTCTCGACCAGGCCGCCCATGGCCAGCAAGTGGCTGCGCACCTCTTCGAGTTCGGCGTTGAACTGCTGGGAAATATGGTGGGTAAGGCTTTCTTTGTTGATCATCGTTTCGCTCCGCGAAGCAGCAAGCTGCAAGCATCAAGTGGTTCGTCTCATTCCCTGTGGGAGCGGGCTTGCCCGCGAACACCGGCGAAGCCGGTGCCACACACCGCGGCGCCTGCTTCGCGGGCACGCCCGTTCCACAGGAGCCGCAGGGCTGCTAGCCGTAACGACCGGTGATGTAGTCTTCGGTCTGCTTCTTCGCCGGGTTGGTGAACAGGGTGTCGGTATCACCGAATTCGACCAGTTTGCCCATGTACATGAACGCGGTGTAATCCGAAACACGGGCCGCCTGTTGCATGTTGTGGGTCACGATGACGATGGTGTATTTGGACTTCAGTTCGTAGATCAGCTCTTCGACCTTCAGCGTCGAGATCGGGTCCAGCGCCGAGCACGGTTCGTCGAGCAGCAGCACCTCAGGCTCCACGGCGATGGTACGCGCAATCACCAGACGCTGCTGCTGGCCGCCGGACAGGCCCAGGGCGGACTCGTGCAGGCGGTCCTTGACCTCGTCCCACAAGGCGGCGCCCTTCAGTGCCCATTCCACGGCTTCATCCAGCACGCGTTTCTTGTTGATGCCCTGGATACGCAGGCCGTAGACCACGTTCTCGTAAATGGTCTTGGGGAACGGGTTGGGCTTCTGGAACACCATGCCGACCCGGCGACGCAGCTCGGCCACGTCTTCGCCCTTGCGGTAGATGTTGTTGCCGTACAGGTTGATGGCACCTTCCACACGGCAGCCGTCGACCAGGTCGTTCATGCGGTTGAAGGTGCGCAGCAGGGTCGACTTGCCGCAGCCGGACGGGCCAATGAAGGCGGTCACGCGTTGCTTGGGAATGTTCATCTGCACGTCGAACAGGGCTTGTTTGTCGCCGTAGAACAGGCTCAGGCCCGGCACTTCGATGGCCACGGTTTCTTCAGCCAGGCGCAGGCCCTGCTTGTCGCGACCCAGGGCAGACATGTCGATGCCGTGGGTATGGGAATCATGCTGCATGGTCAACTCCATACGCTATCAATACGTTTCAAAGGGCCGCCGATTGGCAGGCGGCACGCTTGCAATCCAGGCTCAGCTGTCTAGCGCCTTGTACTTCTCGCGCAGGTGGTTACGGATCCACACCGCCGACAAGTTGAGGGTGGCGATCACCAGCACCAGCAGCAGCGCGGTGGCGTATACCAGCGGCCGCGCAGCTTCGACGTTAGGGCTCTGGAAACCGACGTCGTAGATGTGGAAGCCCAGGTGCATGATCTTCTGGTCCAGGTGCAGGTACGGGTAGTTGCCGTCCAGCGGCAGCGATGGCGCCAGCTTCACTACACCCACCAGCATCAGCGGCGCCACTTCACCGGCGGCACGGGCCACGGCGAGGATCATGCCGGTCATCATCGCCGGGCTGGCCATCGGCAGGACGATCTTCCACAGGGTTTCGGCCTTGGTCGCACCCAGGGCCAGGGACCCTTCGCGCACGGTCCGTGGAATCCGCGCCAGGCCTTCCTCGGTGGCCACGATCACCACCGGCACGGCCAGCAGCGCCAGGGTCAGCGAAGCCCACAGCAAGCCCGGGGTACCCAGGGTCGGCGCGGGCAGCGCTTCAGGGAAGAACAGGCGGTCGATCGAGCCGCCCAGTACATAGACGAAGAAGCCCAGGCCAAACACGCCGTAGACGATCGCCGGCACGCCAGCCAGGTTGTTCACTGCGATGCGGATCAGGCGGGTCACCGGGCCTTGCCTGGCGTATTCGCGCAGGTAGACCGCAGCCAGCACGCCGAACGGCGTGACGATTACCGCCATGATCAGGGTCATCATCACGGTGCCGAAGATGGCTGGGAAGATGCCGCCCTCGGTATTGGCTTCACGCGGGTCGTCGCTGAGGAATTCCCAGACCTTGGCGAAATAGGTACCCATCTTGCTGAAGCCGGACATGGCATTCGGCTGGATGGCGTGCACCACCTTGCTCAGGTTGATTTCCACTTCGCGGCCGTTGCCGTCGCGGGCCACCAGGCTGTCACGGGCGAAGGCCTGGTGCAGGCCCAGCAGGCGCTCCTCGACGGCCTTGTAGCGGCTGTTCAGCTCGGCGCGTTCGGCGTCGATGTCGGCCTGGGCGGTGGCGTCGAGCTTGCCGTCCAGCTCCAGTTTGCGGCCGTGCAGGCGCAGGCGCTCGAGGCCATGGTTGATGGCCCCGATGTCTTTCTTCTCGAGGGTTTGCAGTTCGCTGTTGAGCTGGTTGGCACGCTTCAGGCGGGCTTGCAGCTCGTTCCAGGCCGCCGGGCCTTGGGCAACCACGCGGCCCTCTTCCTTGACGCTGACCAGGTAGCCGTAGAAGTTGCCCCACTCGCGGCGCTCCAGGGCGATCAGGTCGGCCGGGCGCTGCTCGTCGACCAGCCACTCGCCGACCACCCAGGTGAAGTCGCTGCCGTTGAGGTCGCGGTTACCCACCTTGACCAGCTCGCGGGTCATGAACTCCGGGCCATCGTCCGGCACCGGCAAGCCGGCGCCCTTGAGGCGGGCACGCGGTACTTCTTCCTTCTGCACCACCTCGCCGATGACGATGTGGTCGGCCTGGCCCGGCACCTTGTAGGTGGCCTGGATCAGGTCGGCCGGCCAGAAGTGGCCCAGGCCGCGCACGGCGATTACCGCCAGCAGGCCGACGGTCATGATCACCGCCATGGCCACCGCGCCACCGCTGATCCAGACGCCCGGGGCGCCGCTCTTGAACCAGCCTTTGAGGGAATCCTTTTTCACGGATCGCTACCTTTCTATCAAAGCGACGAGTATTTCTTGCGCAGACGCTGGCGAATCAGCTCGGCCAAGGTGTTCATGATGAAGGTGAACATCAGCAGCACGAGGGCGGCGAGGAACAGCACGCGATAGTGGCTGCCGCCGACTTCCGATTCAGGCATTTCCACTGCCACGTTGGCGGCCAGAGTGCGCATGCCTTCGAACAGGTTCAGTTCCATCACCGGCGTGTTGCCGGTGGCCATCAGCACGATCATGGTCTCACCTACCGCACGCCCCATGCCGATCATCAACGCCGAGAAGATGCCCGGGCTGGCGGTGAGGATGACCACGCGGGTCAGGGTCTGCCACGGCGTCGCACCCAGGGCCAGAGACCCCAGGGTCAGGCTGCGCGGCACGCTGAACACGGCGTCTTCGGCGATCGAATAGATGTTCGGGATGACCGCGAAGCCCATGGCGATACCGACTACCAAGGCGTTGCGCTGGTCGTAGCGCAGGCCAAGCGAGTGCTCGATCCACAGGCGCATGTCACCGCCGAAGAACCAGCTTTCGAGATACGGACTGACCGCCAGGGCAAACCAGCCGATCGCCAGGATCACCGGAATCAGGATTGCCGCCTCCCAACCATCCGGGACGCGCAGGCGGATAGACTCCGGCAGGCGGCTCCAGGTGAAGCCGGTCAGCAGAATGCCGAGCGGCATGATCAGGAACAGGCTGAATACGCCGGGCAGGTGGCCCTCCAGGTAAGGTGCGAGGAACAGCCCGGCGAAGAAGCCGAGGATCACTGTCGGCATCGCTTCCATCAGCTCGATCACCGGCTTGACCTTGCGGCGCATGCCCGGGGCCATGAAGTAGGCGGTGTAGATGGCGGCAGCAATGGCCAGCGGGGCCGCCAGGATCATCGCGTAGAACGCGGCCTTGAGGGTACCGAAGGTCAGCGGCGAGAGGCTCAGCTTGGGTTCGAAGTCGGTGTTCGAGGCGGTCGACTGCCAGACGTACTTGGGCTCGTCGTAGTTCTCGTACCAGACCTTGCCCCACAAGGCGCTGAAGGAGATTTCCGGGTGCGGGTTGCGCAGGCTCAGCGGCAGCAGCTTGCCACCTTCTTCAATGATGATGCGGTTGGCACGCGGCGACAGGGCCAGGATGCCAGGCCCTTCGGCGGCCTGCTCGACCAGCAAAGTGCGGTGCGCGGTGCTGTGGAACACGCCGAGCTTGCCGTCGCTGTCCAGGGCGATGAAGCCCTTGCGACGCTCTTCGGCATCGATCTGTACGATCGGCGCCTTACCCATCCTGAAGGTACGGATCTGCTTGAAGCGCTGCTCGCCATCCGGGTCGCGGGCCATGAACCACTGGGCCAGGCCGCCCTTGGAATCGCCGATGATCAGCGAGATACCCCCCACCAGCTGAGCGGTGGCGGTGATTTCGCTGTCCGCGCTTTCGGCCAGTTTGTAGCGGCCATTGAGACTCTTGTCGCGCAGGCTGAAGACATCGGCGGTGGCGCGACCGTTGATCACATACAACCACTGCTGACGAGGGTCGATGAAGATGTTCTTCACCACTTCGGTCATCTGCGGCAATTCGATACGGCTCTGTTCGGTGCTGGTCTCGCCGGTCAGCATGTTTTCGCTGCGCGACAGCTCGACCACCTGCAGGTGCGCACCCGTAGAGCCAGCCAGCAGCAGGGTGTCGCCATTGACATTGACACTCATATGCTCCAGCGCGCGGCCCTGCTCGTCGAGAACGAACGGCGCCTGGCCATATGGGTAATCGATGCCTGGGGTGATGGTCTTCTTGTTATCCGGATAGGTGACTTTGTAGGTGTGGTGGAACACCAGCGCCTGACCATTGGACAAACCGACTGCCACCAGCGGGCTGCCCGGCTGGTCCGCACTGATAGAAGCGACCTGCGTACCTGGCGGCAATGGCAGGTCGACGCGGCTTAACTGGTTACCGCTCTTGGTGTCGAAGAAAATGGCCTGGCCCTTGTCCGAAACGCGCATGCCGACCAGGTTCTGTTCTTCAAGGGCAATCATCAGTGGCTTGCCGGCATCCTGCTGCAGCCAAGTCGGCTCCAGCGCCTTCCTGCTCGTCAGCTCGGCGCCCTGGAACAGCGGCAATACCACATAAGCCAGATAGAAGAAGATCAGCGTGATGGCTGCCAGCACGGCAAGCCCGCCCACCAGTACATACCAGCGGGTCAGGCGATCCTTGAGGGCGCGCATGCGGCGCTTGCGTTGCAACTCGGGCGTATTGAAGTCAATCCGCACGGGCGGGGAGTTTGGGGTCATTATGGAATTGGCCAGATCATTCATGCGCACACCCTAGCGGTCCCGTATGACAAAAACATGACAGTGAGTTGACGCAAAAAAGCCCGCCGCTCAGGAACCCTGGCAACGGACTGGGGAAGTCGTGGAAGAGGCCGGGCTTCAGCACCGGCCTCATCCTCAGTTACTTACTTTTTTGCAACGTTACCGGCTTGGGACAGCCCCAGGTCAGCGAGGGTCTTGTCGACCACTTTGGCCGGCAGCGGGATGTAACCATCCTTCACTACGACCTGCTGGCCAGCTTGCGACAGGACCAGCTTGACGAACTCGGCTTCCAGCGGGGCGAGAGGCTTGTTCGGCGCCTTGTTGACGTAGACGTAGAGGAAACGCGACAGCGGGTATTTGCCGTTCAGGGCGTTGGTTTCGTTGTCTTCAATGAACTCGGTGCTGCCTTTCTTGGCCAGTGGCACGGTCTTGACGCTGGCAGTCTTGTAGCCGATGCCCGAGTAACCGATGCCGTTCAGCGAGGAGCTGATCGCCTGTACGACCGAAGCCGAGCCAGGCTGTTCGTTGACGTTAGGCTTGAAGTCGCCTTTGCACAGGGCCTCTTCCTTGAAGTAGCCATAGGTACCCGATACCGAGTTGCGGCCGAACAGCTGCACCGGCTTGTTGGCCAGGTCGCCGGTCACGCCCAGGTCGCCCCAGGTCTTCACCTCGGCTTTGGCCCCACACAGGCGGGTGGACGAGAAGATCGCATCGACCTGCTCCATGGTCAGGCCCTTGATCGGGTTGTCCTTGTGCACGAACACGGCCAGAGCGTCGACGGCGACCGGGATGGCGGTCGGCTTGTAGCCGTACTTCTGCTCGAAGGCTTGCAGCTCGACGTCCTTCATCTTGCGGCTCATCGGGCCGAGGTTGGAGGTGCCTTCGGTCAGCGCGGGTGGCGCAGTCGAGGAACCGGCAGCCTGAATCTGGATGTTTACGTTCGGATATTCCTTCTTGTAGGCCTCGGCCCACAAAGTCATCAGGTTCGCGAGGGTATCGGAACCGACGCTGGAGAGGTTTCCCGAAACACCGGTGGTCTTGGTGTAGGTCGGGATCGCAGGGTCGACAGCGGCTACCGCGTTGGCGGTCGCAACGCCAGCGGCGGCAAAGGTGAGGGCCGCCATCAAACGCTTCAGTTTCATGCCTTGCTCCTAGCAGGAATATTGGGGTGTTGGATGGAACGGGGCCAAGTATCTGCAGGCCGCATGAATACGATATGACTCAATTGTGACAAATGGATGAAAGGCCATCATGAGATGGGTCGCATCCGTTCAGCAGCCAGCACCTATCCCTGTGGGAGCGGGCCAGCCCGCGAAGCAGGCATCGCGGTGTATGGCACGGGCTGCGCCCGTGTTCGCGGGCTCGCCCGCTCCCACAGGGATCGTGCCAGCCGTCAGATCAGCGCTTGTTGGCGAGCAGGTACAGGCCCACCGCCAGACCGACGGCGCACAGCCCTGCTACGTAGTAGGCAGGTGCCATCGGGCTGACCTTGAGCAGCGCGGTAACCACCATCGGCGTCAGGCCACCGAAGATGGCATAGGCGACGTTGTAGGAGAACGACAGCCCACTGAAGCGCACCACCGCCGGGAACGCCTTGACCATCACGTACGGCACCGCGCCGATCACCCCCACGCACAGGCCGGTCAGCGCATACAGCGGGAACAGCAGCTCAGGATGGGTCGGCAGGCTGTGGTAGAAGGTCCAGGAGCTGGCCAGCAGTAGCAGGCTGCCGATCACGAACACCCGTCCCGCACCGAAGCGGTCGGCCAGGCTGCCGGCACCGATGCAGCCGAAGCTGAGAAGCACGATCGCCAGGCTGTTGGCCTTGAGCGAATCGGTGGGGCTGACGTGATAGATGGTCTGCAGCAACGCCGGGGTCATCAGGATCACTACCACGATGCCGGCAGACAGCATCCAGGTCAGCAGCATCGACAGGATGATCGGCCCACGGTGATCACGCAGCACCGCGCGCAGTGGCAACTCTTCGGCCAATGCCTTGCGCTGCTGCATCTCGGCGAACACCGGGGTTTCGTGCAGCCAGCGGCGCAGGTACACCGAGAACAGGCCGAACACACCGCCGAGCAGGAACGGGATACGCCAGGCATAGTCGGCCACTTCTTCGCCGCTGTAGAGGGTGTTGATCAAGGTCGCCACCAGCGAACCGAGCAGGATCCCTGCCGTCAGGCCGGCGGTCAGGGTGCCACAGGCGTAGCCGGTGTTGCGTGCCGGCACGTGCTCAGAGACGAACACCCAGGCGCCCGGTACTTCACCACCGATGGCTGCGCCCTGGATCACGCGCATCAGCAACAGCAGGACCGGCGCCCACAGGCCAATCTGTGCATAAGTCGGCAGCAGGCCCATGATCAGCGTCGGCAAGGCCATCATGAAAATGCTCAGGGTGAACATCTTCTTGCGCCCGAGCAGGTCGCCGAAGTGGGCCATGACGATGCCACCCAGTGGCCGTGCCAGGTAACCGGCGGCAAAAATGCCGAAAGTCTGCATCAGGCGCAGCCATTCGGGCATGTCAGGCGGGAAGAACAGCTTGCCGACCACCGTGGCGAAGAACACGAAGATGATGAAGTCGTAGAACTCCAGGGCTCCGCCCAGGGCGGACAGTGAGAGGGTCTTGTAGTCACTGCGGGTCAGCGGCCGCGAGGGCTGCTCGATACTGCTCGGCACGGAGGTCATCGCTCGTTGTTCTCTTGTAGGTGACGCAGGCCGCTTGGCACGCGGCTTCTGGGTTGGGGCGAGCAGCGAAGATAGCAAATTGCCGAGCTGCGCTGAAAGCGATACAAAAACCATACAGATATTCGTGAATGCGCGGTCGTCGCCTGGCGATTGGCTATATATACTGGCCGCTCGTAGGAAAAGGTTGCTTTAACCGTGGGAAGTTGTGCGAAAACGCCGGGCTTGAGGTCAGACTGTTTCGCAGAGTTTCCCTATGGGCGCCCCGCGAAGCGGAATCAGCGTAGTATGTTGTCAGCTGAATCGTTTTCCCGGCCTTGCGCCACACCAACGAAGCGTCACGGGTCAGAGGCCCCATCGCATGATTGAGCTCGAACAAGAAGATCCTATCCCGCAAGGTGACCTGGCCTTGCAGATCACTGCACTGCCGCGCGAAACCAATGGCTTCGGCGACATCTTCGGCGGCTGGCTGGTCGCGCAGATGGACCTCGCCGGTACCGCCATGGCCAGCCGCGTCGCGGGCGGCCGGGTAGCCACTGTGTCCATCGACCGCATGGCATTCCTGGTGCCGGTGGCCGTCGGTGCACAACTGTCGTTCTACACCCAGACCCTGGAAATCGGCCGCAGCTCGATCCGCATGATGGTCGAAGTGTGGAGTGACGACCCGCTGTCCAGCGAATGGCGCAAGGTCACTGAAGCGACGTTCGTATTCGTCGCCATCGATGGCAGTGGCCGCACCCGCTCGGTGCCTCGTCGCTGAGCCTCGCGAGCGGTAAACTCATTGCACGTCACCGGGTCCAAGGCCCACAGGCAATCAATGAGACAAGCGCAATGGCTACCTTCAAGGTCGAATCCGAGCAACACGGCGAACTCAACTGCTGGCGCATCAGCAGCGACCACGCCGAACTACTGATCGCCCAGCAGGGCGCGCAGATCCTCAGCTACCAGCGTGTTGGCGAGCCACCGCTGCTATGGCTGAGCGACCAGGCCATCTTCCGCCAGGGCAAATCGGTGCGCGCCGGTGTACCGGTATGCTGGCCGTGGTTTGGCAACTTGCAGCGCAACCCCGCATCCGTGCAGGCCATGTACCGTGGCGAGCAGGCTCCCGCCCATGGCTTGGCACGCACGCGTGACTGGCAATTGCTGGGCGTCGAAGAAAAAGGCGATGACCTGCACATCGATTTCGAGCTGCCAGAGGCCCAGGGCGATCTGCCGGACTGGCCGCATGATGTCGAGCTGAAACTGCACATCGTGCTCGGTGACGATCTCACCGTGTCCCTGAACAGCCGCAACATGGGCAACAGCCCCGTGACCATCAGCCAGGCCTTGCACAGCTACTTCGCCGTCAGCGACGTGCGCCAGGCGCAGGTCGAAGGGGTCGAGGGGCTGCAGTACATCGAGACCCTGGCCGGCTGGGAACAGCGCCAGCAGCAGGGTGCGTTGGCGTTTGCCGGGGAAACCGACCGGATCTACCTGGATACGCCGCAGAAGCTGAGCATCGTCGACCCGCACTGGGAGCGGCGGATTACCTTGACCTGCAGCGGGTCTCGCTCGGCGGTGATCTGGAATCCGTGGACCGAGCGGGCCAAGGAGCTGGCAGACATGGCCGATGACGGCTGGCAGCGGATGCTGTGCATCGAGACAGCGAATGTCTGGGATGATGTAGTGGAGCTCAAGCCCGGGGCCAGCCGGTCGTTGCAGGTCAGGATCGGCAGCGGAGCGATCTGAATTCTACTTCGGCAGGTCTGGCCTCTTCGCGGCGGTTCGGCGCCGCGAAGAGGCCAGTACAGGCAATCAGAGGTCGGCGTCTTCCACCACCCTCACCTTCCCAGCATCCAGCGCATAGGCCGCATCGGCCAGGTCATTGCTGACCTTCTCCACCTTCAGCTTGCCGCTAACCCAGAGCGGCGTGTAGATATCATCGATCTTCAAGCCTTTCGGATACCGCACCAGCACCAGCTGGTTGGGCGGCGGTGGCGGTACGTGGATGCACGCGCCCGGGTAAGGTACGAGGAAGAACAAGGTGCTGTTGCCCTTGGCGTCGCTTTCCAGCGGCACCGGGTAGCCACCCAGGCGGATGTCCTTGCCATCCATGGCCGCCACGGTCTTGGTCGAATACATCACCGCCGGCAGGCCCTTGCTCTGCTTGAGGCCGCCCTTGGCGGTGAAGGTGCCATTGGCTTCCGGCGAGTTGTGATCGATCTCGGGCATCGCTTCGAGGGCCTTCTGGTCTGACTTGGGCATCAGCTCCAGCCAGTCGGTCTCGGGCAGTTCGGCATGGGCCAGGGTGCTGGCCAGAAGCAACGGGATGAGGAAAAAGGCACGCATGAAAATGCTCGGCAACTCGGGATGAATTGCCGGGCATTCTAACCAGTATTCAACGTTTCTTGATGAATCCGTAGATCACCAGAAGGATGATCGCACCGACCAGCGCGCCGATGAATCCTGCGGCCTGGCCCGCCTGGTAGATCCCCAGTGCCTGGCCGCCATAGGTGGCGAGCAGTGAGCCGGCGATACCCAGCAGAATGGTCATGATCCAGCCCATGCTGTCGTCGCCCGGCTTGAGGAAGCGGGCCAGCAGACCAACGATAAGGCCGATGAAGATGGTTCCAATGATGCCCATGGCAATCCCTCTGAAGTGAAGATGGAACAAGCCAAAGCCTAGACAGCGCTTTGGCTTGTTGCCATTTTCAGAGGGCAGACCTTGCGCAGAAGTTCGATCAGTTGCTGATCAGCGCTTCTACTTCGGCAATCCTGGCCTTCAGACTGACCATGTCCTGGCAGCGCAGGGTAGCGTGGCCGACCTTGCGCCCGACCTTGAAAGCCTTGCCGTAGTGGTGCAGGTGGCAGCCATCGATGGCCACGACCTTGTCCACCGCCGGCACTTCACCGATGAAGTTGAGCATGGCGCTCTCACCGACCTTGGCAGTCGAACCCAGCGGCAGGCCGGCCACGGCGCGCAGATGGTTCTCGAACTGGCTGCACTCGGCACCTTCGATGGTCCAGTGCCCGGAGTTGTGCACACGCGGGGCAATTTCGTTGGCCTTCAGGCCACCGTCGACCTCGAAGAACTCGAAGGCCATCACCCCGACATAATCCAGTTGCTTGAGCACTCGACCGACATAGTCTTCGGCCAGGCCCTGCAGCGGGTGCGCGTCGCTGGCCACCGACAGTTTGAGGATGCCGCTCTCGTGGGTGTTGTGCACCAACGGGTAGAAGCGGGTTTCACCATCGCGGGCCCGCACGGCTACCAGCGATACTTCGCCGGTGAACGGCACGAAGCCTTCCAGCAGGCAAGGCACGCTGCCCAGTTCGGCGAAGGTGCCAACCACGTCTTCAGGCGTGCGCAGCACCTTCTGGCCCTTGCCGTCGTAGCCCAGGGTGCGGGTCTTCAGTACTGCCGGCAGGCCGATGCTGGCGACCGCCGCGTCGAGGTCTGCCTGCGAGAGGATGTCGGCGAAGGCCGGGGTCGGGATACCCAGGTCGCGGAACATGCTTTTCTCGAACAGGCGATCACGGGCGATGCGCAGGGCTTCGGCACTTGGGTAAACCGGCACGAACTGCGACAGGAAAGCCACGGTCTCGGCCGGGACGCTTTCAAATTCGAAGGTGACCAGGTCGACCTCGTCGGCCAGTTGGCGCAGGTGAGCCTGGTCGCCATAGTCGCCACGCAGGTGCTCGCCCAGCGCGGCGGCGCAGGCGTCTGGCGCCGGGTCGAGGAAGGCGAAGTTCATACCCAGCGGAGTGCCCGCCAGGGCCAGCATGCGGCCCAGTTGGCCGCCACCGATTACACCGATCTTCATGGGTTCAGCCTCAAGCCTGGCGCGGGTCTGGATTGTCCAGCACGGTGTCGGTCTGCTCGGTGCGGAACTGCTTGAGCGCCGCGTGGTACTGCGGGTACTTGGCGCCGAGGATGCTCGCCGACAGCAGCGCAGCGTTGACGGCGCCAGCTCGGCCAATGGCCAGGGTGGCCACCGGCACGCCGGCAGGCATCTGCACGATCGACAACAGCGAGTCGACGCCCGACAGCATCGACGACTGGACGGGCACGCCCAGCACCGGCAGATGGGTCTTGGCAGCACACATGCCTGGCAGGTGGGCGGCGCCACCGGCACCGGCAATGATCACCTCGATACCACGCCCTTCGGCCTCTTCGGCGTACTGGAACAGCAAGTCCGGGGTGCGGTGGGCGGAAACCACCTTCACTTCGTAGGGAATGCCGAGTTTTTCCAGCATATCGGCGGTGTGGCTAAGGGTGGACCAATCGGACTTGGAGCCCATGATCACGCCAACCAGTGCACTCATCGTCGAGCCTCTCCTGCAAGCGCCTTCAGGCGCGCTAAAAGCAACAAGCCACGCAGGTGGGCCGGCGTGGCTTGTCATACGGATTCTGTATCGACCGGGTCGGTCGAAGGCGCGGGATTGTAGCGTATTTCTGGGCGGCCCGCCCACCCCTGTAAGCACATGTCGGATCAAAGGGCAAGCTGTCTCGCGGGACAAGTTTTTCCCCCAACCCGACAAGCTCTGGTGCCAGTCAGGCTGATGCCTCACCAGGGCCACCTGCCGACTCCAGCTTGCGCCACAACAGCCGCACATTGGCCTTGCGCACCAGGGCGCAGCGGTACAGGCGAATTTCCAGCGGCACATGCCATTGGCTCCCGCCACAAATCGCCAGCTCGCCGCGCTCCAGCTCGCCACGCATCGACAGACGGGGCACCCAGGCGACGCCCATGCCTTCCAGCGCCATGCTCTTGAGACTGTCAGCCATGGCAGTTTCGTAGACAGTGGTGTACCGCAGATTGCGTTGACGTAGCAGCAGGTTCACCGAACGCCCCAGGAAAGCACCGGCGCTGTAAGCCAACAGCGGCACGCTGCTGTCGGCTTCAAGATCGAACAGCGGCTTGCCGTCGGCATCCACTGCGCACACCGGAAGCATTTCGGTGGTGCCCATGTGCAGCGACGGGAAGATCTCGGCATCCATCTGCAGGGCGGCATCAGGGTCATAGAACGCCAGCATCAGGTCACAGCCCCCCTCCCTTAATGCATGCACCGCATCTCCGACGTTAGTCGCAACCAGGCGGGTGGCGATGTTCAAACCGTCATTGCGCAACTGGGCTACCCAGCGGGGGAAAAAGCCTGACGCCAGGGAGTGCGCGGCTGACACTTGGATGACCTCGCCCTGCCCTCCTTCGAGGTGATGCAAATGGCGAAGAACTTCGCTCAACTGGTCGACAACGGTGCGCGCAGTGACGAGAAAAAGCTGGCCAGCCTCGGTCAGTTCAATCGGTGTGCGGGAGCGATTCACCAAGGTCAGGCCCAACGCCGCTTCCAGGCTGCGTATGCGCCGGCTGAAGGCAGGCTGGGTGACGAAACGTCGCTCGGCCGCCTGGGAAAAACTGCGAGTGGAGGCCAGGGCACTGAAGTCCTCCAGCCACTTGCTTTCGAGGTTCATGAAGCAGATCTCCCGGCGCGCACCAAAATGGAACACGCTCGAATGTCAATTGGCGTCACATGAAACACTATGCCGTTTGTGCATAGGTTAGCGTGCAACAGCATTGGCCGCAAAATCCCCTTCAGGCCTAGGATTGGCGCCATTCCGGCATGTGCCGGGTCAAAATCGAGATGATATCCATCATGTCCTCCGCTGCATCGTTCCGCGTCGAAAAAGATCTGCTTGGTACCCTTGAAGTCCCTGCCGATGCCTACTACGGCATCCAGACCCTGCGCGCTGCCAACAACTTCCATCTCTCCGGTGTTCCGCTGTCGCACTACCCGAAGCTGGTCGTGGCCCTGGCCATGGTCAAGCAGG
The DNA here is from genome assembly GCF_002759075.1 of Pseudomonas sp. 382. NCBI lineage: Bacteria > Pseudomonadati > Pseudomonadota > Gammaproteobacteria > Pseudomonadales > Pseudomonadaceae > Pseudomonas > Pseudomonas sp. 382. Next base: position 63,190 of record NZ_PEMX01000014.1, on the reverse strand, counting down.
CTGCTGCCGACGCCAACCGTGAGCTGGGTCACCTGAGCGATGCCAAGCACGCGGCCATCAGTGCAGCCTGCGCCCGCCTGATCAAAGGCGATTACCACGACCAGTTCGTGGTGGACATGATCCAGGGTGGTGCCGGTACTTCCACCAACATGAACGCGAACGAAGTCATCGCCAACGTCGCGCTGGAGGCCATGGGCCACCAGAAGGGTGAATACCAGTACCTGCACCCGAACAACGACGTGAACATGGCGCAGTCGACCAACGACGCCTACCCGACTGCCATCCGCCTGGGCCTGCTGCTGGGTCACGACGCCCTGCTGGCCAGCCTCGACAGCCTGATCCAGGCCTTCGCTGCCAAAGGCAAGGAATTCGACCACGTACTGAAGATGGGCCGCACCCAGCTGCAGGACGCCGTGCCGATGACCCTGGGCCAGGAATTCCGCGCCTTCGCCACCACCATGACCGAAGACCTGCAGCGCCTGCGCTCGCTGGCGCCGGAACTGCTGACCGAAATCAACCTGGGCGGTACTGCCATCGGTACCGGCATCAACGCCGACCCGGGCTACCAAGCCCTGGCCGTACAACGCCTGGCCACTATCAGCGGCCAGCCGCTGGTACCGGCTGCCGACCTGATCGAAGCCACATCCGACATGGGTGCTTTCGTGCTGTTCTCCGGCATGCTCAAACGTACCGCGGTCAAACTGTCGAAGATCTGCAACGACCTGCGCCTGCTGTCCAGCGGCCCACGCACCGGAATCAACGAGATCAACCTGCCAGCGCGTCAGCCAGGCAGCTCGATCATGCCAGGCAAGGTCAACCCGGTCATCCCGGAAGCCGTCAACCAGGTGGCCTTCGCCATCATGGGCAACGACCTGGCCCTGACCGTCGCCGCCGAAGGTGGCCAGCTGCAGCTGAACGTGATGGAGCCGCTGATCGCCTACAAGATCTTCGACTCGATCCGCCTGCTCCAGCGCGCCATGGACATGCTGCGCGAGCACTGCATCGTCGGCATCACAGCCAACGAACAGCGCTGCCGTGAACTGGTCGAGCACTCGATCGGCCTGGTCACCGCCCTGAACCCGTACATCGGCTACGAAAACGCCACCCGTATCGCTCGCGTTGCCCTGGAAACCGGCCGCGGCGTACTTGAACTGGTGCGTGAAGAGAAGCTGCTGGACGACGCGATGCTCGACGACATCCTGCGTCCGGAAAACATGATCGCTCCACGTCTGGTTCCGCTGAAGGCGTAACCCGGCCGCTGCAAACAGTCTCACCAGGTCGAGGGACTAGACACCTCTCAACCTTTCAAAGGCCCGAGCGCACGCTCCGGGCCTTTTTTTTGCCTGATGAATTTTGGCGCTGCTGCGCAGCCCTTTCGCGACACAAGGCCGCTCCTACAGACGACCGCGATCCCTGTAGGAGCGGCCTTGTGTCGCGAAAGGGCCGCACAGCGGCCCCAGATATCGGCACACAATTTGCTCCATAATGCCTCCCAGGCCCACGGGATGACCGAGCATGCTGCACAGCCACCTGACCACCCTCAACGCGGTTTCGCTGATCCTCAACCTGTTCCAGGAAGAAGGCTGCGAGGCGACAACGTTGCTCGCCGGCAGCGGCATAGGCCCGGCCGACCTGGGCCATAGCGACGCACGCATCACTACCCAGCAAGAGTTGCAGGTGTGCGCCAATGCCGTGGCCCGACGCGAGGAGATTGGCCTGGAACTGGGCCGGCGCATGCATGTGTCGTGCTACGGCATGCTCGGTTACGCCCTGCTCTCCAGTGCCACTTTGGGTGACGCCCTGCGCCTGGCGCTGCACTATCCGGCACTGCTGGGAACAGTCTTCAAGTTGCGCCTGGTCGACGATGGCCAGCGCGTCTGGTTCAGCGCCAGCGAATACCACGACAGCCCAGCCCTCGCCGCCTTCAATGCCGAGTTCTGCCTGGTGTCGTTGAAAGTGATCTGCGATGACCTGCTCGGCCGAACCCTGCCGCTGCTCGGCGCCCGCTTCGAGCACCCACGGCCCAGCTACCATGGTCTCTACACCGGTGCCTTCCAGTGCCCACTGGCTTTCGACGCCGAGGACAACGCCTTTGCCTTCGAGCGGCGCTGGCTGGACATGCCATTGCCGCTGGCCGACCCGATTACCCACAAGGCCATGAGTGAGCGCTGCCGGCGCCTGAACCTGGAATTCACCGGGCGCCAAGCCTGGCTTGGGCGAATCCGCCAGCTCTTGCTGCAACAACTGGATGCGGCGCCGGGCCTGGAGGGGCTGGCGCGGCAGATGAACTGTTCCTCGCGGACCTTGCGCCGGCACTTGCAGGCGCTGGGTTGCAGTTATCAACAACTGCTCGATGAGCTGCGCTTCGATCGAGCCAAGCAATTGCTGGCCGACGAGCAGATGCCGATCTACCGGATCGCCGAGACCCTGGGGTTCAGCGAGACCGCGAGTTTCCGCCATGCATTCCAGCGTTGGAGCGGGGTCGCCCCCAGCCACTTCCGCGGTTGACCTGCTGTGGCCAACGAGCTTGGCCACATCGATCCCCTTTTGGCCGTTTGCGTCGTTCTCTGCCAACTGGCCGCCCGTGAAAATGGGCCACGCCAGTACCCCCGGAGAACAACAAATGCTGACGATCTATTCCGATGATCACCGCCTGCACCATGGCCGCTGCGAGCTGATCGACGGCAAGCTGATGCCTTGCTTCGAAATGCCCTCACGCGCCGACCACGTCCTCGAACAAGTGAAAAAGCGCAACCTCGGCGATGTCCAGGGGCCAACTGATTTCGGCCGTGCGCCGTTGCAGCGCATTCACAGCGCCGACTATCTCGACTTCTTCCAGGGCGCCTGGGCGCGCTGGGCCGCGCTCGGTCACGACGGTGACCTGCTGCCCTTCACCTGGCCGGCACGCACCCTGCGCCAGGTCAAGCCAACCGGCCTGCATGGCGAACTGGGCTACTACAGCTTCGACGCCGGCGCGCCGATCACCGCTGGTACGTGGCAAGCCGCCTACAGCGCCGCGCAGGTCGCCCTGACCGCCCAGGCTGCCATTGAGCAAGGTGCTCACTCGGCCTTCGCTTTGTGCCGCCCACCAGGGCACCACGCCGCTGCTGAAGTCATGGGCGGCTACTGCTACCTGAACAATGCCGCGATTGCCGCCCAGGCCTTCCTTGACCAGGGCCGCGCCAGGGTGGCCATCCTCGATGTCGACTACCACCACGGCAACGGCACCCAGGACATCTTCTATCAGCGCAACGACGTATTCTTCGCCTCGATCCACGGCGACCCCCAGGATGAATTCCCGTTCTTCCTCGGCTATGCCGACGAAACCGGTGAAGGCGCAGGCGAAGGCTGCAACATCAACTACCCGCTGCCCGCTGGGAGTGACTGGGCAGCCTGGAGCGCCGCACTGGAAGACGCCTGCCAACGCATCGCCGCCTATGACGCCGACGTGCTGGTGGTCTCCCTGGGCGTGGACACCTTCAAAGACGACCCGATCTCCCAGTTCAAGCTGGACAGCCCGGATTACCTGGAAATGGGCAAACGCATCGCCCAGCTCGGCAAGCCCACCCTGTTCGTGATGGAAGGTGGCTACGCTGTGGAAGAAATCGGTATCAACGCAGTCAATGTGCTGGAAGGCTTCCAGCGCGCCCAGCCAGGAGCCTGATCATGGTCCGACTCAAGCGTCTGCTCGCCCCATTCATCGCTGCCACCCTGTTCACCGGTGCCCTGCACGCTCACGCTGAGCAGCGCACCCTGCGTGTGTTTAACTGGTTCGATTACATAACCCCGCAGACCTTGAGCGACTTCCAGAAGGACAGTGGCGTCAAGCTGATCTACGACATCTTCGACACCAACGAAGCGCTCGAGGCCAAGCTGCTCACCGGCAACTCCGGCTACGACGTGGTGGTGCCGTCCAACGTGTTCCTCGCCAAGCAGATCGAGGCCGGGGTGTTCCAGCAGCTGGACCGCAGCAAGCTGCCGAACTGGCAACACCTGGACCCGGCGCTGATGAAGCTGATCGAAGCCAACGACCCGGGCAACAAGTTCGCCGTGCCGTACATGTACGGCACCATCCTGATCGGTTTCAACCCGGACAAGGTCAAGGCCGCGCTCGGTGACCAGGCCCCGGTCGACAGCTGGGACCTGATCTTCAAGGAAGAGAACATCTCCAAGCTCAAGCAGTGCGGCGTCGCGCTGCTCGACTCGCCTTCGGAGATCCTGCCGCTGGCCTTGCAGCACCTGGGCTTGCCACCCAACAGTGACAAGCCGGACGACTACAAGAAGGCCGAAGCGCTTTTGCTGAAGATCCGCCCTTACATCACCTATTTCCATTCCTCGAAGTACATGGCCGACATCGCCAATGGCGATATCTGCGTGGCGGTGGGCTACAGCGGCAGCTTCTCGCAGGCCGCCAACCGGGCGAAGGATGCGAAGAATGGCGTGGTGGTGGACATGCGCCTGCCCAAGGAAGGTGCACCGATCTGGTTCGACATGCTGGCGATTCCGAAGAACGCGGCCAACCCGGAGGATGCCCATGCATTCATCAACTACCTGCTGCGGCCTGAGGTGATCGCGCCGATCAGCGATTTCGTCGGCTACCCGAACCCGAACAAGGATGCCACCGACAAGGTCAGCCCGGCGATTCGCAACAACCCGAACCTGTACCCGACGGCGGAGGCGATGGCCAAGCTGTATACCCTCAAACCGTTGACGCGTGAGGCCGAACGGGCGCGGACGCGCGCCTGGACCCGTATTAAGTCAGGCACTTGATGCAGAGCTGGGGCTGCTTCGCAGCCCCATTTACCTTTTCCAGACCCTGCGCAATTTCAACAAGGCTTCGGCAATCTCCCCTTCCGGCACCGCCGCAAACCCCAGCACCAGCCCTGCCCGCTTATCCACAGGCAGCCCGCTTTCCTCCAGCCAGTAACTGCTCAGCGGATTCACCTCCACCCCCACCACCTCAGCCCTGGCCACCAGCTCCTGCTCCCGCGCAAAGTTATCCACATCCACCTTCACATGCAGCCCCGCCGCCACATCAGGCATCGCACCCAGTCCAGGCACATCCACAGGCCATCCGGCCTTGAGCACATTGCGCCGGCTCAGCGCCGCCTTGCGCATGCGCCGGATGTGCCGCTGGAAATGACCTTGGGCCATGAATTCGGCCATCACGCACTGGGTGCCCACTTCCGAATGCCGTACCGCCAGCGCCCGCCCCTGGCTGAATGCCTGGACCAGCCGTGGAGGCAGCACCAGATAGCCCAGTCGCAATGCCGGAAAGGCGATCTTGCCGAAGGTCCCGACGTACAATACCCGCCCCTGGCGGTCGAGCGCTGCCAGCGGGGTCAAGGGCGCGCCGCTGTAGCGGTACTCGCCGTCGTAGTCATCCTCGATGATCCAGCCATCGCTGCGCTCGGCCCAGGCCAGCAAGGCCAGGCGCCGCGGCAGGCTCATGGTCACGCCGGTCGGGTACTGGTGCGCCGGGGTGACATAGGCCAGCCGGCAGTCCGTCAACTGCTCCAGGTGCTGGCAATCCATGCCCTCCTCGTCCACCGGCACGCCAGTCACCTTGCCACCGGCCACGGCGAAGGTATGCCCGGCGGCCCGATAACCCGGGTTTTCCACAGCCACGCCGTCGCCCGGTTGCAACAGCAACTGTGCACAAAGGCTGATGGCCTGTTGCGCACCACTGGTGATCACAATTTGTTCAGCCGTGCAGGAAAGGCCACGCGAACGGCGCAGATAGGCGGCTATCAGCTCGCGTAGCACTGGCTCACCGGCTGGATCGCCATAGCCCAGCTGCGCCGGCGACGGATTGCGCCAGAAAGCCGCCTGCAGCTTGGCCCACACGTCGAAAGGGAACAGATCGAACGCCGGAATTCCGACTCGAAATGCCTTCGGCGCACCGCTTTTCGGCGGCGGAAGATGGTTACTTTTCAGCCGTTCCAATGGCTCACTGGAAAGCTTGTTGCTGGATAAATCCTCAGTATTTTCCGAAGGAAATGTGGATAAGTCTGTTGATAAGCCTTGGGATAAGCCTGTGGACAGTTGTGTGGATAGTTTTGGCAGGCGGCTCACATACGTGCCATCCCCTATCCGGCTTTCAATGTAGCCCTCGGCATACAGCTGGTCATAGGCACGCACCACACTGTTGCGCGACAGCGCCAGGACGCTCGCCAACTCACGCGTAGCCGGCAACCGGGTACCGCTGCTCAGGCGACCATCCAGCACCCGTGCCCGCAAGGCCTCGTAGAGCTGTTGACTGAGCCCGCGACGGCGATCGAGCACGATACCGGCAGGATCGAAGGGCAACAGGAAGGGACGCTCGCTCATGGAATTGGACCTACCAAAACAGTCATTAATGGCTCTTACCCAGAGCCAATAGCCTGCCTAGGATGGAGCCATTAAACAAGGACCCTGCGCATGTACAACAGCAAACCCCATCAGGAACATGACCTTGAGCGCTTGCACCAGCACATGCGCAACACCCGCCTGGCCGTGCTGGTCAGCCACGGTGAACAGGGCCTGCTGGCCACACACCTGCCGGTTTTGCTCGACACCGACGAGGGCGAGTTCGGCTGCGTCTATGCCCACCTGGCGCGGGCTAACCGCCAATGGCAGGACCTGGCGCAAGGTGCCGAAGCACTGCTGGTGTTCCCGGGTGCCGACGCCTACGTCAGCCCCAGCTATTACCCGAGCAAGGCCGAAAACCCCAAGGTGGTGCCGACCTGGAATTACCTGGCCGTGCACGCCTACGGCACGGCCGAAGTAATCCACGACGCCGCGCCGCTGCTGCAGATCGTCAGCCGCCTGACCGACCGCCACGAACAGGGCCGCAGCGCGCCCTGGAAAGTCGCCGACGCCCCCGCCGACTACCTCGACGGCATGCTCCGCGCCATCGTCGGCATTCGCCTGCCCATCGCCCGCCTGCAAGGCGCGCGCAAGCTCAGCCAGAACCGCTCGGCTGAAGATATCGCTGGCGTGCGTGATGGCCTGGGCGCCAGCCCGGATTACCTGGACAACCAACTTGCTGCGCATATGCGCCAACTCTGAAGGAAAAGCCCCATGCCCAGCGTTACCCTGCGCCCTGTCAGCGCCCAAGACCACGCCGCCTGGCTCGCCCTGTGGCAAGCCTACCTGAGCTTCTACCAGACCGAGCTGGCAGAGGAAGTAAGCCTCAGCACCTGGCAACGCCTGCTCGACCCCAACGAGCCAACCCATTCGACCCTGGCCTGGGTCGATGGCAAGGCAGTGGGCATGGTCAACTTCATCTACCATCGTTCCAACTGGAGCATCGAGAACTCCTGCTACCTGCAGGACCTCTACGTCGACAGCGGCCAGCGCGGCCTGGGCATCGGCCGACAGCTGATCGAGCACGTGTACGCCACGGCCAAGGCCGCCGGCTGCATCAAGGTGCACTGGCTGACCCACGAAACCAACGCCACCGCCATCAGCCTGTACGAGCAGGTTGCCGAGCGCCCGGGCTTCATCCAATTCCGCAAAGGGTTGTAGGCCACATGACTGACGCACTGAACTGGAAACCTGCTGCATCGCCCAAGGCCGAGCCCATCGACGGCCGCTTCATCCGCCTGGAGAAACTCGACCCGGCGCGCCACGGCGATGACCTCTGGCTCGCCCTGCAAGGGCCCGATTCCGACCCGGTGCTGTGGGACTACCTGCCCTACGGCCCCTTCACCGAGCGCGCTGCCTTCGACCGCTGGCTGCAAGGCAATGCCGCCGGCCACGACCCGCTGTATTACACCGTGATCGACCGCGGCACCGGCCAGGCCCAAGGTGTTCTCAGCCTGATGTCGATCGTGCCCGACCACGGCCGTATCGAGATAGGCCACGTCGCCTTCGGCGCCCCCATGCAGCGCACGCCCAAGAGCACCGAGGCTGTCTACCTGTTGGGCAAATTGAGCTTCGAGCTGGGCAACCGGAGGCTGGAGTGGAAGTGCAACAACGCCAACGCCCGCTCCAAGCGTGCGGCAGAGCGGTTCGGCTTCACGTTTGAGGGCGTGTTCCGCAAGCACCTGGTGGTCAAGGACCACAATCGCGATACGGCGTGGTATTCGATTACCGATGATGAGTGGCCACAGGTGGCGGCCGGGTTCGAGCGGTGGCTGAGTGAGGTGAACCAACAGCCGGAAGGTCAGGTAGAAACGCTCGAGGCATGCCGCAAAGGCTGAAAGATTTGCTTGCCCCGCGAAGAGGCTGGAAAGTCCAGCACAAAAAAAGGGGAGCATCCGCTCCCCAGAGGTTAACCGCTTGTAGATGAGGGCTTTCGAATCAGCCCTCGATCTCGATCAGGATCTCGCCCGGTGTCACGCGATCGCCCTTGGCCACGTGGATGGCCACAACCTTGCCGGCGATGGCCGCCTGCACTTCGGTCTCCATCTTCATCGCTTCGGTGATCAGCACGGCCTGGCCGGCCTTGACCACGTCGCCTTCCTTGACCAGCACATCGACGATGTTGCCCGGCATGGTGGTGCTGACGTGGCCAGGTGCACTGGCCTGCTTGCGCTTGCTGCTGCCACCGCCGACAAACTCGTTGAGGGGTTCGAACACCACTTCTTCCGGCATGCCGTCGATCGACAGGTAGAAGTGACGCTTGCCTTCTGCCTTGACGCCCACGCCAGTGATGTCGACGCGGTAGGTTTCACCGTGGACGTCGATGACGAACTCGGTCGGCACCCCTTCACCGCCATGGGACGCCACGGCACCGGCCTCAGGAATCGGCAGCAGGGCTTCCGGGGTCAGGGTGCCGGCTTCACGTTCCTCGAGGAACTTGCGACCGATGTCCGGGAACATGGCGTAGGTCAGCACGTCTTCTTCGCACCGGGCCAAGGCACCGATATCGCTGCGCAGCTTGGCCATCTCTGGCTTGAGCAGGTCGGCCGGGCGCACGTCGATGATTTCTTCGTTACCGATGGCCTGACGGCGCAGTTGCTCGTTGATCACGCCCGGCGCCTTGCCATAACCGCCTTGCAGGTACAACTTCACCTCGTTGGTGATGGTCTTGTAGCGCTCACCGGCCAGCACGTTGAAGAATGCCTGGGTACCGACGATCTGCGAGGTCGGTGTCACCAGCGGTGGGAAGCCGAGGTCTTCACGCACCCGCGGGATCTCTGCCAGCACTTCGTTCATGCGGCTGAGCGCGCCCTGCTCCTTGAGCTGGTTGGCCAGGTTGGAAATCATCCCGCCCGGCACCTGGTTGACCTGCACGCGGGTGTCCACGGCGGTGAACTCGCTCTCGAACTGGTGGTATTTCTTGCGCACCGCGTAGAAGTACAGGCCGATTTCCTGCAGCAGCTCCAGGTCCAGGCCGGTGTCGAACTCGCTGCCCTTGAGCGCGGCGACCATCGACTCGGTGCCGGGGTGGCTGGTGCCCCAGGCAAAGCTGGAGATCGCGGTATCGATGTGATCGGCACCGTTTTCCACGGCCTTGAGTTGGCACATGGCGGCCAGGCCGGCAGTGTCGTGGGAATGGATGAACACCGGCAGCGACTGCTCGGCCTTCAGCGCCCTGACCAGCTCACCGGTGGCGAACGGTGTCAGCAGGCCGGCCATGTCCTTGATCGCAACCGAGTCGCAACCCATGGCTTCCATCTGCTTGGCCTGGGCGACGAAGGCGTCGATGGTGTGCACGGGGCTGACGGTGTAGGCGATGGTGCCCTGCGCGTGCTTGCCGGCAGCCTTCACCGCTTCGATGGCCACGCGCAGGTTACGCACGTCGTTCATGGCGTCGAAGATGCGGAAAACATCGATGCCGTTGACCGCAGCCTTGGCGACGAAGGCCTTGACCACATCGTCGCTGTAGTGACGGTAGCCCAGCAGGTTCTGGCCGCGCAGGAGCATTTGCAGGCGAGTGTTGGGCAGGGCCGCACGCAGTTTGCGCAGGCGCTCCCACGGGTCTTCTTTGAGGAAGCGCACGCAGGCGTCGAAGGTGGCGCCACCCCAGACTTCCAGCGACCAGTAGCCGACCTTGTCGAGCTTGTCACAGATCGGCAGCATGTCTTCGGTACGCATACGGGTAGCCAGCAGAGACTGGTGGGCGTCGCGCAGGATCGTGTCGGTTACGTGAATTTTCTTGGACATTATGGGGATTCCTCACAGGCCTGCGTGGGCGGCGATGGCGGCGGCGATGGCCAGGGCCAGCTCTTCGGGTTTGCGCTTGATCGAGTAGTTGGTCAGTTCCGGGTGGCTTTCAACGAAGCTGGTATTGAACTGGCCGCTACGGAACTCCGGATTGCGCAGGATTTCCTGGTAGTACGCGGCGGTGGTCTTCACCCCTTGCACGCGCATGTCATCCAGGGCCCGCAGGCCGCGGTCCATGGCTTCTTCCCAGGTCAACGCCCAGACCACCAGCTTCAGGCACATGGAGTCGTAGAACGGCGGAATGGTGTAGCCGGTGTAGATCGCCGTGTCGGTGCGCACGCCCGGGCCGCCGGGGGCGTAGTAGCGGGTGATCTTGCCGAAGCTGGGCAGGAAGTTGTTCTTCGGGTCTTCGGCGTTGATGCGGAACTGCAACGCGTAGCCACGGTGCTGGATGTCTTCCTGTTTCACCGACAGCGGCAGGCCCGACGCGATGCGGATCTGTTCGCGGACGATGTCGATACCGGTGATTTCCTCGGTGATGGTGTGTTCCACCTGCACCCGGGTGTTCATCTCCATGAAGTACACCTCGCCATCGGCGAGCAGGAACTCCACGGTACCGGCGTTCTCGTAGTTCACCGCCTTGGCCGCACGCACCGCCAGGTCGCCGATGTAGGCGCGCTGCTCAGGGGTGAGCTGTGGGCTCGGGGCGATTTCGATGAGCTTCTGGTTGCGGCGCTGGATCGAGCAGTCGCGTTCGAACAGGTGCACGACGTTGCCGAAGCTGTCACCGAGGATCTGCGCCTCGATGTGCTTGGGGTTGACGATGCATTTCTCCAGAAACACTTCGGCCGAACCGAAGGCCTTGGTGGCTTCGGAAATCACCCGTGGGAAGTTCTGTTCCAGCTCTTCACGGCTGTTGCAGCGGCGGATACCACGGCCGCCACCGCCGGAAGTGGCCTTGAGCATCACCGGGTAACCGATACGGTCACCTTCGCTCAGGGCTTCATGAATATCGGCGACGTTGCCTTCGGTGCCGGGGGTAACCGGCACACCGGCCTGGATCATGGTGCGACGCGCTTCGGTCTTGTCGCCCATGCGGCGGATGACGTCGGCGGCCGGGCCGATGAACTTGATCCCGCGCTCGGCGCAGATCTCTGCCAGTTCGGCGTTTTCCGAGAGGAAACCATAACCCGGGTGCAGGGCATCACAGCCGGTTTCCACAGCAAGGTTGACCAGCTTGCGCGGGTTCAGGTAGCCGGCCAGTGGCTCGGCACCAATGCTGTAGGCCTCGTCGGCGCGCTTGACGTGCAAGGCGTGGCGATCGGCGTCGGAATAGATCGCGACAGAGCGAATGCCCATCTCGGCGCAGGCACGCACGATCCGAACTGCGATTTCACCCCGGTTGGCGATCAGGATTTTTTTTATCACTGGAGTCTTCCCAAAGCCGTAGGAACAGACGATCCGGTTGTACCGGTCGGCGCGTGACCAGAGGTTGCTGGCCAGTCGCACATTCACCCTAGCGCTGAAGGTCGATAAACAAAAATCAATATTTGTTAGGGGCTGTATTAGCAAAAGCTTATAGTTCGGTAACAAGGTATTGCCGAAGAGCTTATAAAAATGCGTAAGTCCTTGATGCGTATGACATTGCGCCAATTGCAGATCTTCAATGAGGTATGCGATTTGCGCTCCTACAGCCGCGCGGCGGAGGAGATGGCACTGACGCAACCCGCCGTTAGTCTACAGATCCGCCAGCTCGAAGAGCTGATCGGCCAGCCGCTGTTCGAGTACGTCGGCAAGAAGCTTTACCTGACCGAAGCCGCCGAGGCCCTGCAACGGGCCAGCCGCGACATTTTCGGGAGGCTGGAAAGCCTCGACATGCAGCTGTCTGACATGCAGGGCTCACTGCAGGGGCAGTTGAAACTGGCGATCGAGTCCAGTGCCAAGTACTTCGTGCCACACCTGTTCGCCGCCTTCAAGCAGCGTCACCCGGAGGTCAATCTCACCCTTACGGTGGTCAACCGTGCCCAGGCGATCCGACGCCTTTCCGACAACCGCGACGACCTGATCATCATGTCGATGGTGCCGCAGGACATGGGGTTGGAGTTTCTGCCGTTTCTGAATAACCCGATCATTGCCGTGGCCCCGCCTGAACACCCGCTGTGCAAGCTCGCACAACTGCGCTTGCAAGACCTGGAGCCTCATACTCTGCTGGTCCGCGAACAGGGTTCGGGGACCCGCAAGGCTTGCGAAGAGTACTTCAAGGACAAGCGCGTGCACTTCACCCAGACCCTGGAAGTCGCGTCAGCCGATGCCCAGCGCGAATGCGTGATCGCCGGCCTGGGAATTGCCCTGTTGACCCGCCATGCCGTAAACCTGGAGCTGGCCACGGGGGTACTCAGGGAGCTGCCGGTTGAGGAGTTGCCGCTGTACCGCAGCTGGTGTGTGGTGCAGGCCAAGGCCAAGCGACAGTCGCCGGTGGCCTTGGCGTTTCTGGCGTTCATCCGTAGCGAACGTGCACTGATCAGCGCACTGGTTGAGCGCTTTTCGGGAAAGTTGCCGCCGATGCCTGCCACACCGTGAGCGCTTGCAGCTCGGGGTAGTCGGCGAGATCGCGAAGGAGTTGACGTTGGTCGCAATAACTTTCGATTGCGCGGCGGTATTCCATGCGGCGCTGATCTTTTTCCTGCTGCTTGCGAGCCTTGGCGCTGGGTTGGTAGGTACCGTCGAAGTCACGAGCCATTGCCTGTCTCCCAGATAGGATGCGGGAGTTTCAGACTGACCTTGAGGGTTTACGGTTTGGCTGTGGAATGGTGACAAAACCGTGAAATCTGCTTTGCCCGTACAGGAAAAACACGATCAGTCGTCGGTAGCCTTGATCGACTTGGGCGACAACCGCAGGCTGCGCAAGCTGCGCTTCACGCTCTTGAGGTGATTGACCAGGCTTGGCCCCCGGGCCATCGCCACGCCCATGGCCAGCACGTCGATCACCACCAGGTGAGCGATACGCGAGGTCAGCGGGGTGTAGATTTCGGTATCTTCATGAACATCGATCGCCAGGTTGACCGTCGACAGCTCCGCCAGGGGCGTAGCGCTTGGGCACAACGTGATCAGGTTGGCACCACTTTCACGCACCAGATTGGCGGTGATCAGCAGGTCCTTGGAACGCCCCGACTGGGAAATGCACACCGCTACGTCACCCGGTTTCAACGTCACCGCCGACATGGCCTGCATGTGCGGGTCGGAGTAGGCCGCAGCGCTGAGCAGCAGGCGGAAGAACTTGTGCTGGGCGTCGGCGGCTACTGCGCCGGACGCACCAAAGCCATAGAACTCCACGCGTTGCGCCTGAGCCATGGCACTCACCGCCTGCTGCAAGGCCTGTGGGTCCAGGTGCTCTCGGACTTCCATCAGCGTGTGCAGGGTGGTGTCGAAGATCTTCAGGCTGTAATCGGCAACCGAGTCGTCTTCATGAATCGCGAACTGGCCAAAACTGGCGCCCGCCGCCAGGCTCTGGGCCAGCTTGAGCTTGAGATCCTGGAAGCCAGAACAACCGATCGCCCGGCAGAAGCGCACAATGGTCGGCTCACTGATACCCACGCTGTGCGCCAGGTCGGCCATGGAACTGTGCATCACGGCAGCCGGGTCGAGCAGCACGTGGTCGGCCACTTTGAGTTCCGATTTGCGCAGCAAGTGGCGCGATTGGGCGATATGTTGCAACAGATTCACGGGCTGGACTCGGTTATGATCGGCTGGCCGGGATGTAGCTTTCTTGTAGTTATACTACATGGAGGCCAACCCGCCCAGTTAAACGAACGTGGAGAGTGGTGGTTTGACTATTCCTTGCGACATTCTGGTGTTCGGTGGCACCGGTGACCTGGCCCTGCACAAACTGCTGCCGGCGCTGTATCACCTGTATCGCGAGGCACGCCTGAACAACGCGGTGCGCATCATCGCCCTCGCCCGCCGCCACATAACCCGTAATGACTACCTCAAGCTCGCCGAACGCCACTGCCGGGCGCAGATCGCCCGCCACGATTTCGACGAGGACGTGTGGCAACGCTTCTCCGCCCGCCTCGACTACTTCCCCATGGATGCGGCGCAAAGTGCTGATTTCGGCCGCCTGGCCCGTTACCTCGGCGAGCCTGGAGGGCTGACCCGCATCTACTACCTGGCCACTGCACCCAACCTGTTCGTACCCATCGCCAACCACCTGCGGATTGCCGGGCTGGCCGACAGCGAAGCGCGCATCGTGCTGGAGAAACCGATCGGCCACTCACTGGCATCGGCCAACACCATCAACGAAGCAATCGGCGCGGTATTCGATGAATCGCAGGTGTTTCGCATCGACCACTACCTGGGCAAGGAAACCGTGCAGAACCTGATGGCCCTGCGCTTCGCCAATGCCTTGCTGGAGCCGGTATGGCGCAACGGCCAGGTCGACCATGTGCAGATCAGTGTCTGCGAAACCCTCGGTGTGGAAAACCGCGGCGGTTACTACGACCGCGCCGGGGCGACCCGCGACATGCTGCAGAATCACCTGCTGCAGCTGCTGTGCCTGGTGTCCATGGAGCCGCCCGCGCAGTTCGAGGCCGAAGCCGTACGCGACGAGAAAGTGAAGATCCTGCGTGCCCTCAAGCCCATTACCGGCCAGGACGTGCAGGACAAGACCGTGCGCGGCCAGTACGGTGCCGGCCACATCGGCGGCCAGGAAGTGCCGGCCTACTACTTCGAGAAGGACGTCGACAACGACACCGACACCGAAACCTTCGTCGCCGTACACGCCCACATCGACAACTGGCGCTGGGCCGGCGTGCCCTTCTACCTGCGCACCGGCAAGCGCATGGCACGGCGCTCGTCGCAAATCGTCATCCAGTTCAAGCCGGTGCCCCACGAGCTGTTCACTGGCGGCCAGGTCAATCAGCTGCTGATCCAGCTGCAGCCGGAGGAGCGCATCAGCCTGCGGATGATGACCAAAAGCCCCGGCAAGGGCATGCGCCTGGAACCGGTCGACCTGGACCTGAACCTTGCCCAGGTATTTGGCCAGACGCGCCGTTGGGAGGCCTATGAACGTCTGCTGCTGGACATCCTGGAGGGCGATTCGACGCTGTTCATGCGCCGCGACGAAGTGGAGGCCGCCTGGGCCTGGATCGACCCGATCATCAAGGGTTGGGAAGAGCACTTCCAGGCACCCCGCCACTATGCCGCTGGCACCAACGGCCCGGAACAGGCCAACAGCCTGCTGGCCAGGCATGGCAGGCACTGGCATGACTGAAATGCTTCGCTCTTCAATGCAAGGAGACTCGTCCTGCACTGTGTCGGGCAGAAGGTGCATACCGCCCTTCTTCACACAGGAGCAGCAAAATGATCATCGAATGCAAAGATTGGCGAGCCCACCACGACAAGATGCTTCCAGCCGAGCTGCGCGTCAGTGGCACCATCACTGTGAGCCATCCCGGCATCGAACCTGTACTGGTCTTGCGCGCCAGCCAAAATACATCCACGACAGTGGCACTGGATCTTGAATTGCAAGATAAGGAAGGAAGCTTCCCGGTCATCTGCGACAAGGAAGTTCGCTTCGTTAAGCAACGAGCCTTCGAAACGATCACTCAAGTGGACATCTTCCAGGACGGAAAACTGATCGCATCCATCACCGATATCCTTGTTACCCATTGATCTGGCGATCCGTGCGGCCGCTGCTGGTCACGCATCAGCAGTTGCCGCGCTCAATGAGACCACGGTCGGGCAAGCATCTGCCTGAACTCAGGCGCCGGCATTGGCCTGCTGATCAGGTAGCCCTGGGCCTCATCACATGCCTGCTCACGCAGGAATGCCAATTGTTCCGCCGTTTCCACCCCTTCTGCCACCACCTTCAGGCCAAGGCTCCTGGACAGGGTGATGATCGCCTGGGTAATGGCCGCATCCTGGCTACCCTCATGCAACCCTCGGATGAAGGCCTGGTCGATCTTCACGTAGTCCACCGGCAGGCGCTTGAGGTAGCTGAGTGATGAATAGCCGGTGCCAAAATCGTCGATAGCCAGTTTCACCCCCAGTGCGTGCAGTTGCTCGAAGGTCAAAATGATGTGTTCGACGCTGTCCAGTAGCTGGCTTTCGGTAAGCTCCAGCTCCAGAAGATGCGGCGCCAGCCCGGTTTCTTCGAGCACCTGACGCACCAGGCTGACCAGCTTGCCTTGGCGCAGCTGGTAGACCGACAGGTTGACCGAAACCCGCACCTCCAGCCCTTCATGCAGCCATTCGCGCGCCTGCCTGCAGGCATGGCGGAGCACGAACTCACCGATAGGGGCGATCAGCCCGGTTTCTTCCGCCAGGCCAATGAATTCCCCTGGCGGCACCATGCCCCACTGTGGATGCTGCCAGCGCACCAGCGCCTCGGCGGCATGCAAACGCCCACTGAGCAGGCACAGCTTGGGCTGGTAGTAGACCATCAGTTGTTCTTCTTCGATGGCCTTGCGAAGCTGGTTCTCCAGCTGCAGGCGCTCGAGGCTGCTGGCGCGCAAGCTCTCGGTATAGAACTGGAAGTTGTCACCCCCCAGATGCTTGGCATGCTGCTTGGCCATGTCTGCCTGGCTGATCAGGGCATCGGCATCGAGTGTGGCGTCGGACAGCACACTGATGCCCACCGAAGCGCTGACCACGACCTCATGCCCATCGAGCCGTTGCGGCTTGCGCAGCTTGTTCAACAAGCGGGTGGTGACCCGCACCAGGCTCGACAGGTTGCTGTAACCATCGAACAGCACGGCAAACTCATCGCCGGAAAGCCGCGCCACGGTATCTGCCTCGGGAACGGAGCTGACAATGCGCCGGGCAATCTTGTGAATCAGCTGATCGGCCAGTTCATGGCCCAGGCTTTCATTGAGCAGCTTGAAACGGTCCAGATCGACATGCAGCAGGGCCAGGCTTCGGCCGTTGCTGCGCACCCGTTGCGCGGCTTCCTGCAAGCGCAGCCTGAACAGTGTGCGGTTGGCCAACCCGCTCAGTTCATCGTAGTGCGCCAGGTAGCGCAGGCGCTCCTCGGATGCCCGACGGGCCGACAGGTCGGTGAAGAAGCCGACCACCTGGCTCAAGTGGCCTTGAGGGTCGCGCACAGCCGTCAACTGCAACCTTTGCGGGTGTAACTCGCCGTGCTTACGGGCCTCTACCAGCTCACCCTGCCAGCCGCCTTGCTGCGCCAGCGCCGACTCAATGGCCTGGCTGTGCCGGCGCGCATCGCTGTGGCATGGCAGGTCGAACAGCTCGCGCGCCAGTAGCTCGGAGCGGTTGTAGCCGGTCATCTGGCAGTAAGCCTGATTCACCGCCAACACGACGAAATCGGCACTGAGAATCGCCACGCCCTCGTTGCAAGCTTCAAACACCGTGGCAGCAAGGCGCTGCTGCTCTTCGAGCACCTTCTGCGCCGAGATCCGTTGCAGGTCCTGGTTCAACGCCTGATTCTGGAACCGCCGCAGGAGGCTGCGGTCGAGCAGGCGGTTGACCTGCCAGGCTACCACCAGCAACGCCGCCAGCAGGATCAGCCCGAGCCAGCCCCAACCACGCTGCGGTCCGGCGCCGAAACAGAACAGGAACAGGATGGGCGGTACCAGGCAGGGCAAGGCAAAGCTGAGAAAGGCCGGCAAGCTCACTGCATAGGCAATGCTCGCACTCAAGGTCGCCATCCCCAGCAGCCCGAACACCCAGGCCTGCTGCACGAAGTTGTCGTTCGGCACCAGCGCAATCGCGGCACAGGCCAAGGTCAAGCCACTGAACGCCGAGCCGAGCAAGAACATGCGGCGCCAGCCGGGGTTGGCCTGGCGCTGCGCCGTGGCTGCATCGAACGCCGCAACCTGGATCACTCGAAGGGCCACCAGCGCCAGCAGCCATACCAGCCAGACGCCCACCAGCAGATAACGTCCAGGGCTCCACACCAGCCAGGCGCACAGCAAACCGGTAAGCAGCATGAACACTGTGGGCAGTAGTGAGCCTTGATACAGCAGGCGAGTTCGCTCAACGGACAGCTGAGTGGCGAACTGCCTGCGCACGTTCCTTGTCATCTCCAGCGATACTCCAATCGCCGTGCAGTCCTGAGTCATAGCGCGGATTCTTGTACTGTTCTTATTATGGTTGGCGTTGAACGAGCTGCGATCTTACACAAACCGCTGATTTGGCCAAACTGCTCCGTGGCTTCTTTCGCCAGGTCGTACCGGGCAAGCACTGGCCTGGCTGAAAGTAGTGGATGCACAACCCGATGAGCGACAGGGCGGGAGGTGAATATTTATACAGTAGACGTTTGCCCCTTTACCGGCCTGCCCCTAGAATGGCCGGATGCACACAGATGACCTCTCCCTCCTGCTGAATTCCCTCAACGATGCCCAGCGCCAGGCCGTCGCCGCCACGCTTGGGCGTCAGCTGGTGCTTGCTGGCGCCGGTTCCGGTAAAACCCGCGTGCTGGTGCACCGCATCGCCTGGCTGATCCAGGTCGAGCAGGCCTCGCCGCACTCGATCCTGTCGGTGACCTTCACCAACAAGGCTGCCGCCGAAATGCGCCAGCGGATCGAGCAGTTGCTGGGTATCAACCCGGCCGGCATGTGGGTGGGTACCTTCCACGGCCTGGCGCACCGCTTGCTGCGGGCGCACTGGCAGGAAGCGCGCCTGGTGCAGAACTTCCAGATCCTCGACAGCGATGACCAGCAGCGGCTGATCAAGCGCGTCATGCGCGAACTCGGCCTGGACGAGCAGAAATGGCCGGCGCGCCAGGCCCAGTGGTTCATCAATGGGCAGAAGGACGAGGGCCTGCGCCCACACCATATCCAGGCCAGCGGCGACCTGTTCCTGCAGACCATGCGGGATGTATACAGTGCCTACGAGCAGGCCTGTGAGCGCGCCGGGGTCATCGACTTCTCCGAATTGCTGCTGCGCGCCCTCGACCTGTGGCGCGACCACCCAGGCTTGCTGGAACACTACCAACGGCGCTTCCGCCACCTGCTGGTGGACGAATTCCAGGACACCAACGCCGTGCAGTACGCCTGGCTGCGCCTGCTGGCGGGCAAGAACGGTGGCAGCCTGATGGCGGTGGGCGACGACGACCAGTCGATCTATGGCTGGCGCGGCGCCAAGATCGAGAACATTCACCAGTACACGGCCGACTTCCCTGACGCCGAGATGATTCGTCTGGAGCAGAACTACCGCTCCACCGGCGGCATCCTCAAGGCTGCCAACGCGCTGATTGCCAACAACAGCGGGCGCCTGGGCAAGGAGCTGTGGACCGACATGGGCGAAGGCGAGCCGCTGACGCTCTACGCCGCCTATAACGAACACGATGAAGCGCGCTATGTGGTCGAGACCATCGAGAGCCTGATCAAGCAAGGCAGCGCGCGCAGCGATATCGCCATCCTGTATCGCTCCAACGCCCAGTCGCGGGTGCTGGAAGAAGCCCTGCTGCGCGAACGCATTCCCTACCGCATCTACGGTGGCCAGCGCTTCTTCGAACGTGCCGAAATCAAGAATGCGATGGCATACCTGCGCCTGATCGAAGGCCGCGGCAACGATGCGGCACTGGAGCGGGTGATCAACGTGCCGCCCCGTGGCATTGGCGAGAAAACCGTCGAAGCCATTCGCGAACATGCCCGCCACAGCCAGCTGTCCATGTGGGAAGCCATGTGCCAGCTGCTGGCCGGCAAGGCGTTGAAAGGCCGCGCCGCCTCTGCCCTGGGAGCCTTTATCGAGTTGATCGAAGGCCTGGCCAGCAAGGTCGCGGACATGCCGCTGCACACCATGACCCAGACAGCCATCGAGCAGTCTGGCCTGATCATCTATCACCAGGAAGAAAAGGGTGAAAAGGGCCAGGCACGGGTAGAAAACCTTGAAGAACTGGTCAGCGCCGCGCGCAACTTCGAAACCAGCGAAGACGACGCCGACCTGTCGCCGCTGTCGGCCTTCCTTGGCCATGCCTCACTGGAGGCTGGCGATGCCCAGGCGGACGAGCACGAAGACAGCATCCAGTTGATGACGCTGCATAGCGCCAAGGGCCTGGAGTTCCCCTACGTATTCCTGGTGGGCATGGAAGAAGGCCTGTTCCCTCACAAGATGAGCCTCGAAGAACCCGGCCGCCTGGAAGAGGAACGCCGCCTGGCCTACGTGGGCATCACCCGCGCCATGCGCCAGCTGATCATGACCTATGCCGAGACTCGCCGTCTTTATGGCAGCGAGACCTACAACAAGGTGTCTCGTTTCGTACGCGAGATTCCGAGCGGCCTTGTTCAGGAAGTACGCTTGTCCAACAGCGTCAGCAGGCCGTTCGGCGGCTCGACGAGCACCAGCAGCAACCTGTTTGCCAATGCGGCCATTCCACAGACCGCCTTCAGCCTGGGCCAGCGAGTGCAGCACGCGGTGTTTGGCGAAGGGGTGATCCTCAATTTCGAGGGGTCCGGTGCCCAGGCGCGAGTGCAGGTAAACTTTGCCGAAGGCAGCAAATGGCTCATGCTGGGGTACGCCAAGCTCGAGGCCATCTAAACGCCTCGTAACACTCCAGGCAAAAGCTGGAAACATCTTGTCGCTGGTCATGTGCACAGGAACCTGTGCACCATGACGCGCGTGCAATCCACAACAGGGGAAATCCCATTTATGCAACGTTTTCTTAGCATCGTACTGGCGCTTTGCGTCGGCCTGACGCTGAGCCTGGACGCCAACGCCAAGCGTTTTGGCGGCGGCAAGAGCTCGGGCGCCGCACCTATCCACCAGACCCGCCAGGCTACGCCAACCACGCCTGCTGCCGCGCCGACCGCTCCAGGCCGCGCCCCGGCCGCCGCCAGCGGTGCTTCGCGCTGGCTGGGCCCACTGGCCGGCCTCGCCGCTGGTGGCCTGTTGGCTTCCATGTTCATGGGTGACGGCTTCCAGGGCCTGCAGATCATGGACTTCCTGATCATGGGTCTGATCGCCTTCCTGGTGTTCCGCTTCATTGCCGCACGCCGTCGCCAGCAGCAGCCGCACATGGCCGCTCCGGGCCATGCGCCGTTCCAGCGTGAAGCCCATGGTCAGCAGCCAGCCCAACCGTCGATCTTCGGTGGCTCGGCCGCCCCCGCCGCCGCAGCCGCTCCGGTGATCAACGCACCGGCCTGGTTCAACGAGCAGAGCTTCCTGGCCGCAGCCCGCAGCCACTTCCAGTCGCTGCAGCAGCACTGGGATGCCAACGAGATGGACAAGATCGCCGAGTTCGTCACCCCGCAGATGCTTGAATTCCTCAAGCGCGAGCGCGCCGACCTGGGCGATGGCTTCCAGTCCACCTACATCGATGACCTCGATGTGCAGTTGGACGGTGTCGATGATCGCGCCGACCGCACCGACGCCACACTGACCTTCCGTGGCGTGTCGAAGACCTCGCGCTTCGACCAGGGCGAAGCCTTCAACGAAAGCTGGCACATGGTTCGCGCCCATGGCGAGAACCAGCCTTGGCTGGTCGCCGGTATCCGTCAAAACGGTTAACCGCCGCACGTTGCACAAAAAACCCCGGGCCTGCCTCGGGGTTTTTGCTTTTGCCAGAGCAGACTACTAGGGTATAACGCGCAGCGTTGTCATCAAGGTCAGAGGATGTAAACCGTGGAAGAAGTGATCGAACAACTCCGTGAAGCCAATGAACCCGTGCCGGTGCCGCTGGAGCTTCCCGACGAAGACCAACTGGTCGAGATCGAGGAGCAGCTGTTCATCAACATTCCGTTTGTGTTCAAGGAATTTTTGCTGACGGTCAGCGATGTCGTGTACGGCTCGCTGGAGCCGGTAACTTGTACCGACCCGCATTCGCACACCTACCTGCCTGACGTCGCTGCCAATGCCTGGGATGCCGGTGTGCCGCGTGACCTGATCCCGCTGTGCCAGGATGGCGAAAATTACTACTGCGTCGAGGAAGATGGCACCGTGGTGCTGTGGGATGGCGCCGAAGAAGCCGTTGCCGAGGAGAGCTGGGAATCGGTGTGGCACTGGGCACGGGATGTATGGCTGGAGAGCTGACATCGCCAGCTGTAACGATCCTTCAGAAGTGGCCTCGCTGCTTCGATTCGACGCTGAACGCCAGGGCCGCTTTGCGGCCCGTTTGCGACACATGGGCGCTCCTGCCCAGGCATGCCCTCAATGCGAATGATCGCGGCTGTTCTCCAACGTCTCCAGCAAGGCGATCTGCATCCGCGAATGCACGCGGATGAACCAGCGCCACAACAACGACACCACCACAGCCGCTACCACGGCAATTACCAGCAACAGCTCGCTGGTCGGCAGAATGCTCGCCGACAACGCCGACAGCAGCAGGAAGATCACCAGCAGCGACAGCAGCGGAATCACCTCGGCAACCACACGACGCACGCGCTGGGTGTGCCGCCCGGCCATTTCCGGTTTCACCCCCATCTCTGCCAACAGCATCGACAATGCCTTGAGCTTGCGATACGCAGCAATCAGGAACGGCAGCGACAGCAGTAACGCCGCACCCCAGATCAACGCCTTCTGTTGGCTGACATCCGTGACCCATTCGTTCAACCAATTGCCGATGTGCCCGGCGAAATAACCACCGCTGAAGAAGATCGCTATCACCAGCGCCAGGTTGACGCCCACCTGCAGCAGGATGCGCCGGATCATCGCCGCCAGCATGGCGCTTTCGCCTTGCGGCTGAATGTTGCGCAACCATTCCCCATACAGTGACAGGACCCGCGCCAGGCGCCTTGGCACGACTTTGCCAAGCTTCAGTGACAGCGGGTCGGCGGCGCGGATCAGGTAAGGCGTCAGCAACGTGGTGATGGCAGAAACCGCCACGGCCACCGGGTAAAGGAAATCGCTGGTGACCTGCAGGGTCATCCCCAGAGCCGCGATGATGAACGAGAATTCGCCAATCTGCGAAAGGCCCATGCCCACCCGTAGCGAAGTACGGCCATCGTTACCGGCGATGAATGCGCCCATACCGCAAGACAGCATCTTACCCAGTACCACCGCAAGGGTGATCACCACGATCGGCCAGGCATAGTCGACCAGCACCTGGGGGTCGATCATCAGGCCGATGGCGACAAAGAAAATTGCGCTGAACAGGTCGCGCACGGGCTCGATCAGACGTTCGATCTTGAGCAACTGGCGTGACTCGGCCATGATCGCACCGATCAGGAAGGCCCCCAGCACCATGCTGTATTCCAGCTTGACCACCAGCAGGCAGAACCCGAAGCACAGGCCAAGCACTGTGATCAGCAACATCTCGTTGCTTTCGAATTTCGCCACGTAGGCCAGTAGTCGCGGCACCAGAAGGATGCCGATGACCAGTGCGACGATCATGAACAACGACAGCTTGCCCACCGTCGAGAACACCTCGCCCGAGCTGACTGTGCCACTGACGGCAATGCCGGACAGCAAGGCGATGATGCCGATACCGAGGATGTCCTCGACGATCAGCACGCCAAATATCAGCTGGGCGAAACGCTCGTTCTTCATCTTCAGGTCGTTGAGGGCCTTGACGATGATGGTGGTCGAGGAAATTGCCAGGATCGCGCCCAGGAACAGCGAGTCCATGGTATTCCAGCCGAACCAGCGGCCGATCTCGAAACCGATCCAGATCATCAGGACGATTTCCAGGAATGCCGCGATAAAGGCCGTGGCGCCGACCTTGAAGAGCTTGCGCAGGCTGAACTCCAGGCCCAGGCAGAACATGAGGAAAATGACCCCCAGCTCGGCCAGGGTCTTGATCGTGTCTTCATCGTGGATCAGGCCGAACGGCGGTGTGTGCGGGCCGATGATGAAGCCGGCGACGATGTAGCCCAGCACCACGGGCTGCTTGAGCCGATGAAAGAGAATCGTCACCACACCGGCGACCAGCATGATAACTGCCAGGTCCTGGATGAAGCTGATGGCATGCATGGCACGATACTCCTTGTCGACTTTGCTGGATGCCTGGGCAGACCGCTCCTCTGCCAAGGCACAGCCGAGCGAGCAGCAAGTACATACTGTATTGAATGCAAGAACGCCCACGTTGCGTGGGCGTAGTCAGGTTAACATCGCACCCTGCCGCAAAAAGGCGGTGCAATATGTAGAAACAGATCGGCCGATCAGCCGCCTCTGATGACGTAATTGGCGTGACCATGGAGCGTCCGGCAACGTCCCGTAAATCAGGAAGGCAAACCTTCTAGAGGGGGAACCAGAAGTGTCAGCAGATACCCGCCCCGATTCAGCGCAACCTCACCGTGAGCACACTATGGAACCTGGAAACGCCCAGCTGAGCATGACCGTCCTGATGACCCCGGACATGGCCAACTTTTCTGGCAACGTACACGGCGGCACATTGCTCAAGTACCTCGACGAAGTGGCCTATGCCTGCGCCAGTCGCTATGCCGGCAGCTACGTGGTGACCCTGTCGGTCGACCAGGTGATCTTCCGCGAGCCGGTACACGTCGGCGAGCTGGTGACATTCCTCGCCTCGGTCAACTACACCGGCAACACCTCGATGGAAGTGGGGATCAAGGTGGTCACCGAGAACATCCGCGAGCGCTCGGTACGTCACTCCAACAGCTGCTTCTTCACCATGGTCGCGGTCGATGACAACCGTCGCCCGGTACCCGTGCCACCCCGCCAGCCGCACTCCAGCGAAGAGAAGCGCCGCTTCCTGCAGGGCCAGCAGCGCCGCCAGATCCGCCAGGAACTGGAAAAGCGCTATCAGGACTTGAAAACCGACTCGATCTAGATCGCCAGGCGCTGCGCCTCGAAGCGCACACGCGGATGGGCGATGCGATCCTGGGCCCGCACCAGCTGCAGTTCATAGCTGGCGCAGGCCTGGGTTTCCAGCAGCACCTCGTGCACGGCCGCAGCGGTGAACTCAAGGGCCTGCTGCCAGCTGTCGCCCAACAGCACGCGGGCCAGGAACAACCCTGAAGTCAGGTCGCCTACGCCAACCGGTTGCCGAGGGAATGCCAGCAGGGGGCGACGCAGGTGCCAGCTTGCTTCGCGGGTCACCAGCAACATCTCGAACATGTCTTCAGCCCGCCCCGGATACGACAGATGCTTGACCAGCAGCACTTGCGGGCCACGTTCGAGCAGGCTGCGCGCCATGCTCACACAGTCCTCGAGCGATTGCGCCCGACGGCCGCAGAAGCTGTCCAGTTCCAGCTGATTGGGGCACAGGATATCGGCCTTGGCCGCCGCTTCATCGAGCAGGAACTCGCTGACCTCCTGCGGAACGATACACCCCTTCTGCGCATGGCCCATGACTGGATCACACAGGTACAGCGCCTTCGGATTTACGGCCTTGATGCGATCGACGCCGGCCAGGATCGCCCGGCCCTGCTCGGCGCTGCCCAGATAGCCAGACAGCACGGCGTCGCAGTGGCCCAATTCGCCGATGTTGGCAATACCTTGCACCAACGCAGGAATTTGCGCAGGAGCGAGCACTTCGCCCGCCCACTGGCCATACTGAGTGTGATTGGAGAACTGTACGGTATTGAGGGGCCAGACATTGACCCCGATACGCTGCATGGGGAACACCGCAGCGCTGTTGCCGGCGTGGCCGAATACCACGTGGGACTGGATGGCGAGCAGGTGCGGGGTACGTTTCATGCGGGAGGATTCCAAAGCTGTTTCAAGGATTGTGCAGCGCGCAGTATGGACTCGATTGCCACCTGTACGACAGGCCAGGGACGCAGTTAAGCTGGTTTGACCTGTTTGGAGCATACGTAAATGTTGACCCTGGAGAATCTCTTCGTCCTGATGTTGCTGGCCACGGCAGGCGCTTGGTTATGGCACAACCACGGGCTGCGCGAAAAGGCCCTGGAGCGGGTCAAACAGCATTGTGCAAAGCTCGACCTGGAGCTTCTGGATGACGCCGTTGCGCTCAAACGCATCGCGTTCATCCGCGATGCAAACGGCAAGAAGCGCCTGGCCCGCGTCTATGCCTTCGAGTTCACCGTGACCGGTGAACAGCGCCACCCTGGTACCGTGACCCAGTTCGGCGCCCACAGCGCCCAGATCGAACTGGCCCCCTACCCATTCGAGATCAAGACGCCACCAAGGGCTGACAATGTGATCGAGATGCAGCAGTGGCGTCAGGAGCACAATCGCTGGCGCAACTGACCCTCAGATCAGGCTATCCGCCAGAGCCTTTCGTAGCAGCGGCTCTGGCTGCACCTGTTCGAAGATCAGCTCGATGCGCGAATCCTTGCGCCATTCGCTCGGCTGCCACTGCGCCAATTCACCATTGAGCCCATTGAATGACTGCCATCCATCGGCACTGTGGATAACACCCTTGGCACGCCGCCACGGCCAGGCCGAAAGAAACGCCTGTATACGTTGTGGTTCGAATCGCTGACTGGGGTGCCAGCGCCAGCCGATGCTCCACCCTCCATCTCCCTCCCGGGCCGCACAAATCGGCAGGGAAGGATCTATCCACAGGGCTGAAAGCGTTGTGGATAGACTTGTCTTGGGCAAATCATCAACCGAACCGACATTCATTTGATGTGTGGATGAAACAGGCAGTGTTTCGAGCTCGACCAACCCCTGCTGGGTCCAAAGCGTGCGGGTGCGGGAAAAATTGCTGTTTATCAACAGCTTGGAATTTTCATCCACAGCGTCGGCCTTGTTCAGCACAACAAGAGATGCCGCTTGCAAAGCCTGTTGCTGAGCGTTTGCCAACGGCTCACCTCGGGCCAGTGCCTGAGCATCCAGCACTATCACCAACGGCTGCACTGCCAGCACCCCAACCCAAGGTGCCTGCTTCAACTGGTCCATCAACTGCACAGGATGACCAAGCCCGGAAGGCTCGATAAACAAGCGGTCAGGCCGAGCCTTGCGCAGCAGGCGGCCGAGGCCGACCTGGAACGGTGTACCGTTCACGCAGCACAGGCAGCCGCCTGCCACCTCGCCGATGGCAATACCGTCCTCGTCGCGACTGAGCAACGCCGCATCAAGGCCGACCTGGCCAAACTCGTTGACCAGCACAGCCCAGCGTTCGTTTGCAGGGCGCCGGGCCATCAGCTGGCGGATGAGGCTGGTCTTGCCCGCCCCCAAGGGACCGGCGACGACGTGGGTGGGGATGTTTTGCAGCATGCCAGCACTTCTAAGCGGAATTCACTCCACTATGACCCGTCAGGCCAGCCAGTCAAGGCTGAGCAGCAGACGCCGCTGGTCACTGGCCGGCGAGCGGTGGATAAGTCCCGCACCTTCATTGCCCAGCCATTTCTCTCCTTTGACAACTGCCACCTCACCCGCCTGCAAGACGCGAATGTTATCCACAGGCGCCGCGGCCAAGTGCAGACCAACTCGTTCTGTTGCGCCTTCTTCCAGCCATTCACTGCCAGGGCCGACGTAAGTGGTGAGCAAGCGCAAAGGCACGTTATCCACATGGAAGCGCGGGCACATGGCACCTTGCAGCACCCGCAGCCGCAGCCCCACCCGCCGCGCCCCGACCAGGCAGGTGTAAGCCGATACCAGCCACATCACATCGGCCACAAACCCCTCGTAGCCATGCAGGTCGGCAGCCTCCTGCAGTAAGCCAGGCAATTGCGGCGGCTCGTGCTCGTTCACATCGAGCACGCGCTGGTCAGCCAGGGACCGACCGAGGCTGACCGCCAAGGTGGCAAAATCTTCGACCTGCGCAGGCAAACGGCGCTGCCAGACAGCCAGGTTAACGCCATCTTCGAAGATTTCGGTGAGCACCTTGGGTGCCTCACCAAAGGCCTGGCGGATAACCCGCGGGCACGCCAGGTTCATGCTGCTTCCTCGGCCTGCCAGGGACCGAACGGATCTGGCAGGCGCAGCCAGGCCATCGGCCCGAGTGCCATTTCCTCATCGGTCAGCAGGCAGGCGTCCAGCTCTGTGGATAACTGCACGAAGTCGATGTTCTGCCCGATGAATACCAACTCCTGGCGGCAGTCACCGGTTTCAGCGTGCCAATGCTTGAGAATATCCGCTGTGCTCTGCTCGTCCTGCGGCCAATGCTCGCGGGGAACAAAACGCCACCAGCGCCCGGCCAGGCCATGACGCATCATGCCGCCCGCCTGCGACCAGCTTCCGGCTTCCTGGAACTTGCTGGCCAGCCAGAAAAACCCTTTGGAGCGCAGCAGCCGGCCGTTGCTCCAAGTGTTGTGGATAAAGTCAAAGAAGCGTTGTGGATGCAGGGGACGACGGGCTTCCCACGTACTCGCCGCGATACCGTACTCCTCGGTTTCCGGTATGTGCTCGCCGCGCAGCTCTTGCAGCCAGCCTGGTGCCTGCGCTGCCAGGTCGAAGTCGAACAGCCCGGTATCGAGAATCCGCGCCAGCGGCACCTGGCCCATGACCATCGGCACGATCTGCGCGCGGGCATTGAGGCTTCGCAGAATGGCGGTGAGCTCTTCGCGCTCGTGCTGGCTGATCAGGTCGATCTTGCTCAGCAGCAGCACATCGGCGAACTCGACCTGTTCGATCAACAGGTCGCTGATGGAGCGCTCATCGTCTTCCCCCAGCGTCTCGCCGCGGCTGGCCAGGCTGTCGGCTTGCTGGTAATCGCGCATGAAGTTCAGGCCATCGACCACGGTGACCATGGTGTCCAGGCGCGCCATGTCGGACAGGCTACGGCCTTGCTCATCGCGGAAGGTGAAGGTCTCGGCAACCGGCAGCGGCTCCGAGATACCGGTGGACTCGATCAGCAGATAGTCAAAACGACCCTCCCCGGCCAGTCGCGCGACTTCCTCCAACAGGTCTTCACGCAAGGTGCAGCAGATGCAGCCGTTGCTCATTTCAACCAGTTTTTCTTCCGCGCGGTTGAGGCTGACGTTGCGCTGCACTTCGCTGGCGTCGATGTTGATCTCACTCATGTCATTGACGATGACCGCGACCCGAAGGTTGTCGCGGTTACGCAGTATATGGTTGAGCAAGGCGCTCTTGCCGGCACCCAGGAAGCCGGACAGCACGGTGACAGGGAGGCGGTTGGACATGGTGAACCCTCTTCAGGCGGACGCACTCGAAACGATGCATTTGCATAATGTTATAAAGTAACAATACAATTTCGCCAAGCCATACTCGTCGCAATCGTATTTCGGAGATGGAAATGAATCTGCCACCTGCGGCCCTGGCGCTGCTGCTCCTGACGCCTGTGCCCGCCCTGGCATTGGCTTCAGGTAGTTCGCTGGTGCTGTGCACCAGGAGCGCAACGCTGCTCGCCTGCCAGGACGGCAACGGCAGTTACTACAGCGTGCGCACTGAAGGCAGCCATTTCTACCTGCGCGGCTTCGACACGACGACGCGTCGTCTCTGGTCCCAGACAAACAGTCGCTACGGCCCATTGACGTTCTTTACCGGTTTGGCCAGTGATGGCGAAGCCTGGTTCGGCTACAGCCGACGGGTTGGCTGGACCACGTTGAATCGCGTGTCCAGTTCCAGCGGCCAGCGTTTCAATTTGCACTGCAGCCTGGTCGGCGGATGTCGCTGACCCTATTTCTGGTAAACCCCATGACTAGCCTGATGCTCCCGGACATTGCCACCCAGCCCCAAGCACACGCCATCCCGCTCGATTGGGTCGGCATGCGCGGTATCGCCGTGCCTATCCAGTTAGACGGTCGTCAGGTGCCGGCCATGGCCGATGCGGGTGTCAGCCTGGTGGATGGCAATTCCCGAGGCATCCATATGTCTCGTCTGTACCTGGCACTGGAAGCGCTGGAAGCGCAGCCATTGACGCCCTTGGCCATTCGCCGTCTTCTCGCAGACTTCCTCACCAGTCACGAGGGGCTTTCCAACGCGGCTTATCTCAGCCTGAATTTCCAGCACATGCTGAAGAGGCCCGCATTGATAAGTCCGTTGGCGGGTTGGAAGCGCTATGCAGTCAGCCTCGAAGCGCGGATTGCAGATGAAATGTTCCACGTGGAACTATCCGTTCGTGTGCCTTATTCCTCAACGTGCCCCTGCTCGGCAGCCCTTGCAAGGCAACTGATTCAACAGCAGTTCGAGGCTGACTTCGCCGGGCAGCACCTCGAGCGCAGCGCGGTACTGGAATGGTTGGGCACCAGCCAAGGCATCGTCGCGACACCGCATAGCCAGCGTAGCCAGGCGATGGTCAGCGTGCGCCTGCAAGATAGACTGGCGTTGCTGCCCATTACTGAATTGATAGACCGGATTGAGGCTAGCCTGGGTACGGCTGTGCAGACCGCAGTAAAGCGTGCAGACGAACAAGCGTTCGCCTTGGCCAACGGGCAGAACCTCATGTTCTGTGAAGACGCCGCTCGGCGACTGCACCAGTCGCTGCAGCAGTTGAAGTGGGCGACGGCCTTCAAGCTGCGCGTGGAACATGCAGAGAGCCTGCATGCCCACGATGCGGTAGCCAGCAGCCAGTGGCAGTGGTGAGGCTCAGGTGCGAGGTTTGACTGTTCCACAGTCGTTGCCGAGCCATACGGCACGGGTATTCATGCTGCCCTGTTGCTGAACGCCCGAGGCATTGAAGGTGCCGTTGACCTGGGTGGTGAACTCCTTGTCACTGAGGAAAGTCGCCTGGCCAGTGCCCTGAGCCTTTGGGCAACTGAACTGGAACTTCCAGACATTACCCGTTCGGTCGGTGATCTTCTGGGTGCATCCAGACTTGGGATCCTGCAGCGGGATATCGTTGGTCTGCACCTGTTCACGCGTCAGACACGAGCGCACGCCATTGCCGCCAATCGTAACGCCCTGCTTGGCCAATACCCCTTCCATCATGGCCCGCTGTTCAGGGGGCAGGTTCTTCAATTGCCCGAGCATGAACTGCATATCGGGTAATGGCTTGCCATCGACCTGCATGTTGCTGGTAGTCAATTCCCACAAACCAGGTTGCAACATCTGCGCATTTACCAGTGGGCTGCTCAGGCCCAAGGCCAGGGCCAACAGTGGCAGACGAATCTTCATGTAAGGACGCTCCTCGTAAAGCCGGCCAACGGGCCGGGCTCAGCCTTAGACGCCAAATCCGCTTTCAGGTTGCAAGGCGGAGGTGGAACGTGTTCTGTTATCCGCTGGGTATTCGGCAAGCAGGATGCGTATGGATTACCACAGCCCCTACTTCTTCGGCTACGTGCTCGGCCTGATCCATTTGCTTGGCATGATCGCCGCGTTGCACGCAGTGTTCACCGTGCGCACTGCCCAAGGTGCAATTGCCTGGGCCATGTCACTGTTCTTCATTCCTTACCTCACACTGATTCCCTACCTGATCTTTGGTGCGAGATCCTTCTACGCCTACATCCAGGCCCGGCGCCAGGCCAACCAGGAAATGCACGTGGCCATGGCCAACCTCAACTGGCGGCCTTGGGTTGAAGAAGCCCTCACCGCCAGAGAGTCAGAAAGCTACGCGGCCTTGCGTGCCATGCCGAAACTTGGACGGATGCCTTGCCTGGCCAATAACGAAGTGAAGCTGCTGATCAATGGTAAAGCCACTTTTGAGGCGATCTTCGCTGCCATCGAGCAGGCACGCGAAGTGGTATTGGTGCAATTTTTCATCATCCACGACGACGGTCTTGGCAAGGAGCTGCAGCAGTTGCTACTGCGCAAGGCGGCTGAGGGTGTGAAGGTATTCGTGCTGTACGACCGTGTCGGCAGCCATGCGCTGCCCGCGAGTTACAGCCAAGCGCTGCGTGATGGTGGTGTGCAGATCCATGCCTTCGCCACCCGCCGCGGATGGTTCAACCGCTTTCAGGTCAACTTCCGCAACCACCGCAAGATCGTCGTGGTCGATGGCCTGCTCGGCTTCATCGGTGGGCATAACGTAGGGGACGAATACCTTGGCAAGGATCCACACCTGTCACCTTGGCGCGACACCCATGTGCAGATCGGCGGCCCGGTGTTGGCCTGCCTGCAGGAGTCGTTTGCCGAGGACTGGTACTGGGCCACGCGCCAGCTGCCTCCTTTGATCCTGCCCGACACCTACCCGGACAACGGTGTACTGTGCCAAGCGTTGGCCAGTGGCCCGGCAGACCCACAGGAAACCTGTTCGCTGTTCTTCATCGAGGCCATCCACTCGGCGAGCAAACGCGTCTGGATCACCAGCCCCTATTTCATTCCCGACGAAGCCGTGTTCGCCGCCTTGCGCCTGGCGGTACTGCGTGGCGTGGACGTGCGCGTGCTTATTCCGTCTCGGCCCGATCACAAGATCGTCTATGCGGCCTCCAGCCTGTTTGCGTTCGAAGCGGTACGTGCAGGTGTAAGGATGTTCCGTTATCAGCCTGGCTTCCTGCACCAGAAAGTGGTGCTGGTGGATGACGAGGTCAGCGCGATCGGCAGCGCCAACCTGGACAATCGCTCATTCCGGCTCAACTTCGAAATCACCTTGCTGACGGTGGACCGTCCATTCGCTGATCAGGTAGAGGCAATGCTGCTGGAAGACTTTGAACAAGCCCGTGAAATCACTGCTGAAGACAGCCGCGATACCCATCGGATCCAGCAGCTGGGAATGCGCATTGCGCGCCTGATTTCACCCATCCTCTAATCGAAGAAGGGGCCGCTTTTGCGGCCCCTCTGCGGTCATTGATGAAGGCTCAGCGATAAAGGTCTTCCCGCGTCCACGGCAGATCATGGTGCCCATCGGCATACGGTTTCACGGCCAGAATCTGGTGCAGGTTGATCCAGCCCTTCTGGAACGCATAGGCACACCCGGCCAGGTACAGGCGCCAGATCCGCAGGGTTTTCTCCGGCACCAACCCCGCAGCCTTGTGCAGCTGGTTCTCCAGGTTCTCGCTCCAGTGATGCAGCGTCTTCGCGTAGTGAAGACGCAAGCTCTCCACGTCCACCACCTCCAGCCCCGCCTCACAGATGCTGGCGCTGATCATCGACAGGTGCGGCAGCTCGCCATGGGGGAAGACATAGCGGTCGATGAACTCCCCTGCCCCACGCCCGACCGGCCGTCCATCGACATGCTTGGCAGTAATCCCATGGTTCATCACCAGTCCACCTTCGCGGACGGCGCCGAACAGTTTCCGGCAATACAACGCCAGATTGGCGTGCCCGACATGCTCGAACATGCCAACGCTGACTACCTTATCGAAGCGGCCATCCTGAGGCAGGTCGCGATAGTCGAGAATCTGCAGGTCGACCTTGTCGGCCAGGCCTTCTGCCTTGACCCGCTCGCGGCCGAGCTTGAGCTGCTCCTTGCTCAAGGTGATACCGAATACCTTGGCGCCGTATTCTCGCGCGGCGAAACGCGACAGCCCGCCCCAACCACAGCCGACATCAAGCAAGTAGTCGCCGGCTTCCAAGCGCAACTTGCGGCACAGGTGATCGAACTTGTCCTGTTGCGCTTGATCCAGGGTGTTGTCGGGCTCGCGGAAATAGGCACAGGAATAGGCCATGTCCTGATCGAGCCAGAGCTGATAGAACTCATTGGAGACGTCGTAGTGATAAGAAATAGCCTCGGCGTCTGTGCTCTTGTCATGCGCCAGCCGCTGTGGCGGAGCTTCATCCTCTTCGCTCAGCAATGCTTCGCTGAGTTCGTCGCAGACGCGGATGGCTTCGCCAATATCGCCTTCCAGTTCCAGCTTGCCCTCCACGAATGCAGTGCCCAGCTGGTCCATGCTCGGGTGGGTCAGCTGGCTGATCAGCTGTGGCTCCTTGACCAGGATGGTGACCTGCGGACTTGGGCCCAGATCGAACTGGTTTCCATCCCACAGTTTCAGCCGCAGCGGCAGATGCAGGCTCTGCAATGCCGGTGGAAGTTGAGCAAGCATGAACACTCCTCCTATCCCTAAAAGGCTACGACGCCTGACATTTCGAACGTCGCCGGAACAGAGTAGTTCATTCGTGGGAGGTTTCCTCTAGACGAGACCAAGGTCTAGAACCAACTGATCTGATAAGGCAACGGATTGTATACAATCCGCACTTCACAGCTTAACCTTATGCCCCTCTCGCGCTTTCTCATCTGGAGTACAAAACCCATGAAATCCTATGACGTGGTGATCATCGGCGGCGGCCCTGGCGGCTACAACGCAGCGATCCGCGCTGGCCAGCTTGGCCTGAGTGTCGCCTGCGTGGAAGGCCGTGCGACGCTGGGTGGCACCTGCCTTAACGTCGGTTGCATGCCGTCCAAAGCGTTGCTTCACGCTTCCGAGCTTTACGAAGCTGCCAGCGGCGACGAGTTCGCCCACCTGGGCATCGAAGTGAAGCCGACGCTAAACCTCGCCCAGATGATGAAGCAAAAGGACGAGAGCGTGACCGGCCTGACCAAAGGTATCGAGTACTTGTTCCGCAAGAACAAGGTCGACTGGATCAAAGGCTGGGGCCGCCTGGATGGCGTCGGCAAGGTCATCGTCAAGGCTGAAGATGGCAGCGAGACCGCATTGCAGGCCAAGGACATCGTCATTGCCACCGGTTCAGAGCCCACTCCCCTGCCCGGCGTGACCATCGATAACCAACGGATCATCGATTCCACCGGTGCCCTGGCCCTGCCCCAGGTCCCCAGGCACCTGGTGGTAATCGGTGCGGGCGTTATCGGCCTGGAACTGGGTTCGGTATGGCGCCGCCTGGGCGCACAGGTCACCGTCATCGAGTACCTCGACCGCATCTGCCCGGGCACCGATGAAGAAACAGCCAAGACCCTGCAAAAAGCGCTGACCAAGCAAGGCATGGCCTTCAGGCTCGGTAGTAAAGTCACCCAAGCGCAGACGCAGGCCGAAGGTGTCAGCCTGACCCTGGAGCCGGCTGCGGGTGGGGCCGCCGAAACGTTGCAGGCCGACTACGTCCTGGTCGCCATCGGCCGTCGTCCTTATACCAAGGGCCTGAACCTTGAAAGCGTCGGGCTGGAAACCGACAAGCGCGGCATGCTCAGCAACGAGCATCACCGCACCTCGGTAGCAGGTGTATGGGTGATTGGCGACGTCACTTCCGGCCCTATGCTGGCGCACAAGGCCGAAGACGAAGCGGTCGCGTGCATCGAGCGGATTGCCGGCAAACCGCATGAAGTGAACTACAACCTGATTCCGGGCGTGATCTACACCCGTCCGGAGCTGGCTACCGTTGGCAAGACCGAAGAGCAGCTGAAGGCCGAAGGCCGCGCCTACAAGGTCGGCAAGTTCCCCTTCACCGCCAACAGCCGTGCCAAGATCAACCATGAGACCGAAGGCTTCGCCAAAGTCATCGCCGATGCCAATACCGATGAGGTGCTCGGTGTGCACCTGGTCGGCCCGAGCGTCAGCGAGATGATCGGCGAGTTCTGCGTAGCCATGGAATTCGCCGCCTCGGCTGAAGACATCGCCCTGATCTGCCATCCGCACCCAACCCGCTCCGAAGCCCTTCGCCAGGCAGCGATGAACGTGCACGGTATGGCCATGCAGATCTGATCCATCTGGCTCCGCCGGTTTTTTCGAAATACCATTGATGCACGTTTTCGATCAAACCAGCGGGGCCCACCGGGTGAGCATCAATTTCGATCTGAACGACCTGCAGGCGTTTCGTGCAGTGGTCGAACAAGGCAGCTTCCGCCGCGCCGCCGATACCATTCGCATCACCCAATCGGCGCTGAGCCGGCGTATCGAAAAACTCGAATCGGCATTGGGCGTGAAACTGCTCGAACGCACTACTCGCAAGGTGTCGCTGACCAATGTCGGGCGTGCCTTTCTACCCCAGGTCGAGCGCCTGCTGGACGACCTCGACCTGGCGCTGCTCAGCGTCGGTGATGGTGGCTCACTGCGTACCGGCACCCTGACCATCGCCTGTGTGCCGTCAGCCGCCTACTACTTCATGCCCCATGCCATTCGGGCCTTCCATGGGCAATACCCGAAAGTGCGCATCAACCTGTACGACGCCTCGGCCAACGAAGTGAGTGCCGCCGTAGCCTCCGGCGAAGCGGACTTCGGCCTGAGCTTCACCGGCAATCTCGCACCGGAGATCGAGTTCAGCGACTTGCTTGAGGAACGCTATGTCATCGCCTGCCGCCACGACCACCCGTTGGCCAAGCAGGACACGGTGACCTGGGCGCAAGCCTACGAACATGAGTACATCAGCCTGAGTAAGTCGTCTGGCAACCGCCTGGTCCTGGATCGGGCGCTGGCCGGCATGCAGGTGAGTAGAGAGAGTGTTTGCGAGGCCAGGCATGTGACCACCCTGCTGGGCCTGATCGAAGCGGGCCTGGGAATTGCCGCGGTGCCGTCGATTGCGCTGCCGCTGTCACCCCATCCAATCCTGGCCAGCGTTGCACTGGTCGAACCGCAGGTCAGCCGCAAGATGGGCCTGCTCAAGCGCCGCGGCCGCACACTCACGCCTGCGGCACTCGAGATGGTAAGGCTGATCCGGGAGTTGCCCGGCGTATTACCGGGCGACTGAATCCAGGCCGGTAGCACGTACGTCAGGCTGCGCGGCAGGTGAGGCCAGGTACTGCAGAAGCTTTTTTGCCTCGGCGGGGTGCTCGGCGCCTTTTGGAACAGCGGCAGCGTAGCGGGTCACCGACTGCAGGCTTTCCGGAATCTTGCCAACCAAGGTCACACCCGGCACCGGCAGCAACTCGGCAACCTGCTGGAAACCAAGCTCATAGGTGCCCTGAGCCACCTGCGAGGCCACCGGTATGCGCTCGACCATGGTGCTCTTGCCGACCAGGCGGTCCTCGATACCCAGCTTCTTGTACAGCTCCGTCTTGATATAGACGCCACTGGCGCTATCCGAATAGGCCACCGATTTTGCCGCCAGCAGCGTCTGCTTCAGCTGATCGGGGGTACCGATCTGCGGCTTGGGCTGGCCCTGCTTGACCACCATACCGATGCGCGAGTCGGCAAGCTCGACGCGCGAAGCCGGGTCGACCTTACCCTGACGGATGAGCTCGTCCAGCGCATAGCCGACCATGATCACCACGTCAGCGTGCTCGCCGCGAGCGAGGCGATTGGGGATCGCCTCGGGTGCCTTGCCCATCGAGGGCCCGAGCACGGTGACCAGTGTATCGCCGCTCTGCGCGGCATACTTGGGCCCCAGTTGCTTGTAGGCGGCGGTGAAGCCGCCCGAGGTCATAACGGTCAGTTCAGCAGCCTGGGCAAGGCTGCAGCCAGCCAGGAGAGCAGCGGTCAGTAACGCTTTCATCGAGTTCCTCATACAGCCACCGGTGTGCGGTTGGCAAAGCGACGGTACAGCATCCAGGTAGCGACGAATGCACAGAGCGCGGCAAACATCATCCAGTAGGCGGGTGCCGCCTTGTCATTGGTGACATGGATCACCCACGTCGAGATTGCCGGGGTGAACCCGCCGAACAGGGCAGTCGCCAGGCTGTAAGCCAGCGAAAAACCTGCTACACGGACTTCCACCGGCATGATTTCGGTCAGCGCCGGGATCATCGCACCGTTGTACATGCCGTACAGGAACGAGAACCACAGCAGCACTTCAAGCATGTGGCCGAAGGTCGGCGCCTGGGCCAGATAGGTCAGGGCCGGGTAAGCGGTGATCAGGGTCATCAGCGACATGACCAACAGCAGCGGCTTGCGCCCCAAGCGATCGCTGAGCGCACCGCCGATGGGCAACCAGATGAAGTTCGACACCGCAGTCAGCAGGGTCACCAGCAGCGCATCACCGGTACTCAGTTGCAGCACAGTCTTGCCGAAGGTCGGCGCGTATACCGTGATCATGTAGAAGGCAGTGGTGGTCATGGCCACCATCAGCATGCCGTACAGCACGATGCCGGAATTGGCAGCCAGCGTCGCCAGTACCTGTTTCATGGTTGGGCGATGTTCGCGGGCGGCGAACTCCTCGGTTTCCTGCAGGCTGCGACGCAGCAGGAAGATCACCGGGATGATCATGCAGCCAACAGCAAACGGTACCCGCCAACCCCACTGGCTGAGCTGGTCAGGCGTCAGCCACTGGTTGAGGGCAAAGCCGAGCGCCGCAGCGACGACGACCGCCACCTGCTGGCTGGCGGACTGCCAGCTGGCGTAGAAGCCCTTGTGCCCAGGCGTGGCCATTTCGGCCAAATACACAGATACGCCGCCGAGCTCCGCGCCGGCCGAGAATCCTTGCAACAAGCGCCCGATGAGTACCAGCGCCGGGGCCAGAAGTCCGATGCTCTCATATCCGGGCACCAGCACGATCAGCAAGGTCCCACTGGCCATGATCGCCAGGGTTACGATCAGCCCTTTGCGCCGGCCTACGTCATCGATGTAGGCCCCGAGGATCACCGCACCCAGTGGGCGCATGAGGAAGCCTGCGCCAAACACGGCGAAGGTCATCATCAACGAGGCGAATTCGTTGGACGCGGGAAAGAAGGCCGCCGCGATATGCGTGGCATAGAAGCCGAACAGGAAGAAGTCGAACTGTTCGAGGAAGTTTCCGGACGTGACCCGGAAGACCATACCGGCCTTGGACTTGCCCTCGGGCACCGAGTGTGATGGCAGACTCATGGTGTGGATCTCCAGCGTTTCTTAATAATTGTAAGTGCTTATTTCGAGAATCATCGTCGAAAGCGGCGCTGGAGATAATCGTTCATTTTTCATTAATTGATGCACAGGGGCGATCAATCAGGCGAGCACTGCGCTTGTTTGAAGCAGACAGTGAACTCGGTTCAGCATTTCTTGAGCGTTTTAATTGTCCTGTCTTGTGGAACAATAATTCACTTTCAGACCCAATTGTCTTGATCAGCTCTTAGCTCCAGAATGGCCCCATACCGCAGACAACGCCACCGAGCACAGCGCGGTGAGCCATTCGAACTCAAGCATCAGGAGCTATTAAATGATCAATTTCACAGGTACAACTGCAGTCGTAGGTCGCGTGTTGCTGGCCGTGCTATTCCTGCTGAGCGGCTTCAGCAAGCTGACCTCGCCGGAAGGCACCATTGCGTATATCGAATCAAGCGGCCTGCCCTTCCCGGTACTGAGCTACCTGGCAGCACTGGGTGTTGAACTCGGTCTTGCAGCATTGCTGATCATCGGCTTTCAAACCCGCATCGTCGCGGTGGTCATGGCGCTGTTCACCGTAATGGCAGCCTTCGCTTTCCATAACAACCTGGCGGACCAAGGGCAGTTCATCAACTTCTTCAAAAACCTCTCGATCGCAGGTGGCCTGTTGCAGATTGCAGCGTTTGGCGGCGGTGCGCTGAGCGTGGATGCGCTGCTGGCGCGGCGGGCAGGCAAGACGGTGTTGAAAACGGCCTGAAGGCTAACTGAAGTTCAGAGCTGGGGTAGCCAGGCCAAAAACTAGTTCGCTTTAGCATGGTAGGGCGCGTTAACAGTGTAAAGGCGCACTTGGGTATCGCCGACTTTCAGCATACTGACCTTGTTCCAATTGTTCGGTATGGAAGCGAAATCATCAGGCGGTTCGCTGTTACTTATCAACCAGACTCTGCTTTGGCTGACGGGTAGTTTTTCAAGGCTGTCGAGGTAGATTTTATCGGCATCATTGTTCACCAGCGTGCCAAATCCATAGTTACCTGGCCGACCCGACGCGCCGTCGGCCAAGGGTGGCGTATAGAGCAGTGGAACCGAACCGGTCTTATTGTAGTAGACGTAGCTGAAATACCAGAAAAGATCGCTGACGACGATACGGTCATCAGTACGATAATTTTCATTTACGAAGTTGACCAGCTTGTCGAACTGATCATCATCCTTTTGGTAATAACTGCTCAGGCCAACCACCTCTACGGCCAATAAGGCCGCCAGTGTGATGAGGGCGGTGTAGCGATAATGACGCTTCATTCGCTCAATGGCGACTGCCAGCACGATCGGTAAGCCCAGGGCCGAAAACATCAGATAGCGCTCGACCAGAAGAGGCGTTATCCATGAGATTGAAAACACGACGATCAACGGTAGAAACGTATATATCGCCATGAGCACAAGGAATTTATGGCGGCTTCGATCATGCAGACAGACAGCGCCCGTTACCAGCGCCAACGCCAGTGGCAGACCAAGGTAGACTGGCCATGCCAGGTTCAGGCCATCGGAGAGAACCATAAACTGCCAGATTGTCGATGGCAGGGAATACAGTGTAACGGGCAGTATCCAGCCAATATCACCACCCGCCTTGAGTTGGTCAAGGTGCTGCAGCAGGTCTATCAAGCTGGGGATCCACGGGGTATATAGCAGGACGATCATGCCGTTGGCTATCCACCATGCTGGCCGATCGACCAGGCGGTGTTTTTCACCTCGTACAAGCAATAGATAAGCCCAGTGGGACAGTACGCAAAGGCCCGTGAAATAATGCGTATAGAAACTTGCCGCCATTAACAGTACATAGACGAAAAGGTAGCGGTGTCGCTCAGGATTTTTTATCCAATATACAAGTGCAATGGTTGCTCCCAGCAGCAAGAAACCCATCAGGGCGTACATGCGCGCTTCCTGGCTATAACGCACGGCAATGGGCAGCAAGGCCAACATGACACCGGCCATTACTGCTGCGCGACGTGTGGCAACCAGGCAAACCAGCCACATGCTCAGGGCTACAGTACCGACACCGGTCAGCACGCTGATGAACCGGACCGAGAAGACACTGTCCCCGAATGCGCCTATCCAGGCATGTAGAAGGAGAAAGTAAAGGGGTGGGTGTACGTCATGGGCGCTGTGGGTCCAGATGAGCGAGGGTGAGTACTGGCTCATTAACAAACTAGAGCCCTCATCGCACCATATCGCGGAGGCCGTTGAGCCATATACTCGAGCCAGCATGGCGAGTAACAGGATGG
This sequence comes from Pseudomonas sp. 382, assembly GCF_002759075.1. Lineage (NCBI taxonomy): Bacteria > Pseudomonadati > Pseudomonadota > Gammaproteobacteria > Pseudomonadales > Pseudomonadaceae > Pseudomonas > Pseudomonas sp. 382. The sequence goes on along the minus strand of NZ_PEMX01000014.1, from coordinate 22,536 downwards.
GCACCGGCCAGAGTCTCTCGGCCCATAGGGCGAGTGTCCCGAACTTGATCATAGTGCCGGGAACTGAGGCTTGCGCGCTGACGTTGCGTTCGTGAAACCTCATGGTTCCTCCAGCCCAGCGCAGCCGTTGTGAGCGCTTTTTACCCGACGTATTGCAATCACTGGGTCAATCGATCAGCGCCAGGCATTCCTCATGGAAATCGTCAAAACCTGAGTACCACTGTCAAAATGTAGTACACGATTACCTGCCTGCTGCTTATCGAGGACCTTCGGCAGCGCTTGCCGCCGCGCATGGAAATGGGGCTAGGCCTACGTGCGGGCTTGGCTATCGTCGCCGTGGCGCTATTACTCGACCGGCTCTCACGAGGCCTGCTCAGCCGTCGGGCTGGGCCACAACTTCAGTAAGCCCGGGAGAACACGGCGGGCCGTTCTGGCCCGCCACAACTTTTTTGCATGTTCTAAGATAGACACCATCGCCCTTAAAGCTGGAGTTCGGAAGGTGAGTTCGCCGGACGCTTACCCTAAGATTTGATATCCCAAATCTTAAGCCAAGGCTCATAGGACTCCCTCACGCCGCTACCACGACCAGATTTGATTCTTCTATCGATCCTCTGCTGAGTCATCAGCTTGGAACGAGGAGGCCTACCAGGCGCAGTGGGAACAGACGTCATTTTGAATCGCTCATCGTAGGGCGACCCCGCTCACGATGACGACACGAGAGGGATGTAGCGTAGGCGTCAGGAGCGGGCTCAGCCAAGACAGCGTCACAGGTCCACAGTGGAATCATGATCCTAATTCCCCTGACCTGCTCCTACCCCGATGTACGGTTGGGGCAGGAGCTTGTGACAATCTTTCTTAAGTTGTGACACCCTTTGTTGTTTTGTGACAACCTTTATTGTTTGAAAACAAATCGTGGATTTAGAGAATTAAAACTGTCGCGGACGCATCACAGTTTTCGCAGCCTGCAGCCTCGTTAAGAGAAATCGCAAAACTGTCGCGACCACCTAAAATGCCGATCCGGACGGATGCGTTAGAGAATTAAAACTGTCTCAGCCAGAAACGACGCGGCTTTCAAGCACGCTCAAGAAGACCGGCGGCTGGTCGGCCGCCGGTCGTAGAGTCATCGACGAGGGATGAAGTAGGCAACGTTACCGATGGTCATCAACCAGACGTGGGTTGAACTATCAATCGGGGTGTCACCTGGGAATAGCAACATGGTGAACATGGGCCGATTCTCCGGCCAGGGGCGAGGGTCAAAGCCGGGATTGACTTATGACTATCCTGACTACGTATTTACAGGTGTTGATTCCATGTTGACGAATCCAGACGAAAAATCGCCCCCGGCTTAGCCGGGGCTTGCGCATGCACTCAGGTTTTGGATTGCGGGAGATTGTCTTCCTTATGGCCGCATTGGAAGCAGCAGCAAAACTGTGGCTACCTGCAGAGGTTGCTTTTGCAGGTAGCCAGCGACCAACGCTCAACCCCTCAGGCACTGGGTTACGCTTTCGGGTGACAAATGTAATTACCGCTTCGCAGGAAGGTTTCATGCTTGTTCGGCGAGTAGACGCTCAAGGTGCCTTGCTGGTTGGCAGCGATGTGTTTCCAGGTGCCTTCTTCGAGAATCAGCTCAGCAAAGGTTTCCCCTGATTGGCTTACATAGAGCGTTTCTCGGCCCCACCTCGTCGAGAAGATGCTCATATCCCGCAAATGCGCGCAGTCACTGATGCGAATGTCCTTGGACTGAAGCTTCCACTCGTAGCCATTTTTGTCGGACGTCATGACGCAGTCCGAGTAGAAGCACATAAACTTCTGGCCAACACGCGTGATGAGCGGAACATCGTAATGGTCGTCCTCACTGGCCCAAGTGCAGTTTCTCCAGCCCTTCCCGGCAACGTAGTAGCTGACGAAAGAAGCTGCATTGTTCTTCTTCTTCGACGTGGTATAGAACCAGTCGTACTTGCAGAACGCTAGCAGGGTATTCCCACCTGGTAATGGCTGGAGGCTCTCCACCACGACACCGTCCGAGAAGCTCGGCGTGTCCTCCCAGCGTTGCCACTGATTGTCGAGGTTCGCCGTGTAGAAGACGGCTATCTTGTCGAAGTTGTTGGTCTTGGTTGAATCGAAGATCAGGCCTTTTTCAACGTAGGCGTACTCTTTGCGCTCCTTGAAGCGCCATAGCCAGAGACCGTTGAAGTAAACAATTTCATCGGTGCGGGTAAATTCGTAGCCCGGCACATCAGGGAAATGACTCTGTTTCCAGTTCTGCGCATCCCGGGAGTAATAGAAGCCATCGCTGTAGCCCGCAACAGCGATCCACATGCCGCCCACATAATCCAGTTTGCTGATGTAAGGCGAGTCTTCGCCGGCGCTGAGGCGCACAGTGTGCCAATGCTCACGGTCGAGGCTGCGATAAACCCGGTTGGCGTTATCGACGATTAGCCAGGTGGCGCCATCGGTCTTGATAGACTGAATCTTCTCAGGGTCGCAGGGCGGGTGTTCTACTTGGCTCCATTCGATGCTGAACAGATGATCACAGCCGTCCTTGTCGAGGGTGACCGACTGTTTGGCCAGTTTTTCTTGCTGTTTTTGTGCGAGCCATTCGGCGTGCTGTTTTGCTTTGCTTTCGACCACTGACTCGTCGAATCGCCCCTCCATAAAGAGCCCAAGCTGTTTGGCAACATCCTCACAGGCTTCGGAGAAAGACGTAAGCGTGTTGCCCAATTGCTGGTCGAAGTGATTGAACTGATCGTACCAGTCTTCGTTGGTTGCGGAGTTGTCCAACTCGAAATCGGCGTAGCCGCACTCGTCCTTGAACGTAATCGAGGCCAAGCCCCAGCGAGACAGCACACGATTTCCCTGGTTCAACGTACTCGATTGTGCAGAGATGAACTCACTGATTTTCTTGCGCATCTCGTTCAGTGTAGAGAGGCAAGAGCTGCGACCAATGGTATAGGCCGTGCCGCCCACTTTTGTGCTGACCTTGCTCAGGAACGAGTCATCCCAACCGTCCATGAAGTACGAATATTCCGACGCTTTCCTGGTCGCCTTGCTGAGCTCGAGCGAAAGATGAACGGCGTCGTAGCTGATGCTGTTCAACTGCTTTTTCATCTCGGAAAACGCTGTGTCGAAGCGCAACTCACGATAGCGCACGATATTCTTCCAGCCGTGCGTCTGTGCCTGCAGCTTCTCGGCGGCAGCGAGTACATTCTGCTCATCCTGCTCGGTGAGCATCGCCAGCATGCGGGGGAATTGCTCTTTGAACTGGGTGGGCTTGAGCGCGTTCAGGATCCGCAGTACCTGAGGGCCTTCGATCGCTTTCTGGCAAAGCGTCAATAAGTAGAACGCATCGATAAGCCAGGTATAAGTGTTGTCATCCCCCTTGAGCAAATTTTGCAGGACCGGCGAGTAGTCCTGCACTTTGCGAGGATTGTCCGCCAGGGCTGCAATCTCAACCGGCACTTGCGGGCACCCGGCTTTGTGCGCCAGCAACTCGAGAAACTCTCGGCCCTGTCTGTTCAAGGACTGCGAGTTCTCGACGCAGAGCGCAAACAGCAACAGGTAGCTGTGTCGGGCTTCATGATCGGCCTTGGTGTCGAAGAAGGTGTGAGCGCGGATATCCGGTAAGGACGACACCAGTGCAACCGCTTCCCCGTGAGCGTCTTCGACGGAGTCCTCGGGCAAGGCCTTCAGACCGTGCTGATCCTTGTAGATATCCAGGGTCAACAGACTGCCGCCGATGATTTCCTCGATCAAGTCACGCATCTTGTATTGGGTATAAAGACCGGAAAACGCCTTACCGAAGAATCTGGAAATGATACGCTCGCGTTTTTCGTCGCTGTCACACACCTCACCGTCCGAGACCATGTCGATGATGCGATCGTACTCGTCGGAAAGGTAATACAGTGAGTTGAATGCCAGTCCCGAAATGTTCTTCTGAATGAAGTAGGAATCGGCCGTGTGGCCCTCGAACGAAAGCTCAATGATAGCGCGATAGCGCTCGATGCTGGTGGCTTCGATCTGGTCGATCAGGTCGATGATGAAGCTCAATAGTTCAACTTCTTCATCGCAGTCAACGTCCAGCTTTTCCAGGGTGACGATCAGGTGGTTGATGTCCTGTGTGGTCAGCATTACACCGGGGTGACTGCGCATGAAATCATAGGCGAGGTTCAGCACCAGCAACGCCTTGGGCATTGATTTGAAGCGACGCTTGTTCGCTTCAATGTTCAACGACCATTGGTGAAAGCTGGTGTTGTTCTCAACCCGGATCAACCGCCGGTTGATCTTGTCGACCGCCTGAAACAGGAATTCGCGGGTTTCGATGATATATTCGTTCATTGTGCCCAGATTGTTGCGGATTACCGCGATGCTCTGGGCATTGATTAGATTCTGCTGCTGCAGTTGCTTGAGGTAGTGCCAAGCGAACTTCTGCATGTGCAGTGCATCAAGCTGATTCAGCAATTGGTTCTGACGATTCTTGCCGCTAAATGCACCCGCAAAGCGCTTGAAGAATCCGCTGTCGGCTTGTTGTTTCAAGCGCTCCTCGCTGCACGTGATCAGCCGTGATGCATCCACAGCCAGCTGCTGGGTCAGTGCGGCATTGTTCCGGTGCTGAGCGACGAGCGCTTCTACCGCTTCTTGCTCTGAAGCATCCAGCCGCTGATTGAAGATTTCCTTGGGTGCTGCTTCGACCGTTTCGTTCATTGAAATGTGCCTTAAAGACTATCAATCAGGTTTTTCAGCTGCGTGCTTTGGGCTGCCATAGTCTTCACCTGGCCGGCAAAGTGGCGCTCGGCTAGATACAGCCCTTTGTGGAATTCGGCATAGAACGATTGCGACATCTGTAGGTATTCCAGCGATTCGTGCATGATCATCGCGTTGCTCGTCACGTGTTCGGTGGCTTCCAGTGTCAGACGGAAGCTTTTCTCAATGTGGTTATCGACCGCGATGCTCATGGCCATCGTGGTGATCAAGCCGCCGATGATGCCGCCGACCAACGCACCGATCGGCCCACCAAGGGCACCGACCGCAGCGCCCACCGAACTGCCGACCACAGCGGCGCCGGTTTGCAGCAAGTTGTGGCCGGTTCGGGTTTCGAGTTCTTCGCCAGTGATCTTGCCCGCCGCGAACAGCACCACGTTCTGCACCACATCCACTGCGCAGACCGCCGCCGCCGCTACGCCGTTGTTGGCAAACGCGCGCTTGAAGGCCGTGCCTGCGAACAACGTCGGCAGGTTGCGGGCTGTGATGCTGACCGTCGCCGTGGCGATACCCGCTTTCAGGGCGCTGTCACCCGCGGCGATTGCAGTGTTCTGCAAAATCTGAATAGTGGCTTGTTCTACGGTGATCTCGCCGTCACGCACGCGTTTAATCGACTGGAACGTATTGATGCTGCCCGCGATGACGGTAGTAATCACCGCTGCCGAGCCTGCTGCGCGCAAGCTTTGCTGTACGGTGGCTTTGTTCAGGTAACCGTTCTGCATATTTTCATGCAGCTCTTTACCGGTTTTGCTGCCACTGCCCACCTGTTCGGCTTCCCGCTTGCTCAGCGGCGTCGATTGGACGCCCTCTACGTCAAGATTGGCCGTGGTCTTGTCACGTACTTTTTCAGCAGCATTAGCCACTTCCGGACGCGTGTGTTGGTTGCGCTGCATATCACGTTTGGCAGCGTCCTTGATCTGCTCGATCTGGTCCGCCGGGCCGATGAGCGCATCGCTGTCCTGATACCGATGAACGCCATCTTTGGTAGACCTGAAAGCCTTTTGAGTGGCATCGCCATTCTTGAAGTACTTCAGTTGGGCACCGAGCAATTGCTCATCACCCTTCATCACGACGATGTCGTGAGTCGTATGGTTTTTGGCAAGCGGGGTGTTGCTGAAGTTATCGGTAAAGGCCCGGACGTCCTTGTCTTTGAGGATGGCGTCCAGGTTGAACGATTCGGCATGCCAGGTCTCGGCCGCGAAACCGCCCTTGATCGCGCTGTTTTGCGCGGTTCCGGCAATCTTGTCGATAATGGCGTTCGCGTGATTGATCTCGTTCAGCATGTGACCAATCTTCTCCGATGCCTGTGCAGGCCAGATCGGGCAGAGGCTGACCGAATTGCTCAATGCCCTTGTACGTTCGTTGCCCATGGAGCTTCCTTGGCCTCATCAAAATGTGGGGGTTGATCGTGCCGCTGGTGGTCATCAAATGCCGGTTGAACCGACATCGGCATAAAGGGTGCGCAGGTTATTCAGCTTCTGGTGAATTTCATCGACCCAGACCTGAGGCGCATGGACCCTGATGTTGTCGTTGAGCCCGAAGATCCACCACAAGGTATCCCGGTCCAGTGCCACTTGGGCGTGCAAGCGTTTCCAGGTGTGGTCGGGGAGATCGCTGAGACGCTGCACATTACTCAGAGGTGTCTCGCTGAGCAAAGCGGCAATCTGCGGGTGAACATCGGCTATGAGCTCGACTTGGGCATCGGCTTGTCGATGGTTGAAAATCCCGGTATCGATGTAAGCGTCGACGTCGAATGTGGCGTGCAGTTCTGCAGCTTCATCCAATACCCGCACGTCGCGGATGCGATGCAGAGCGAACTGACGAAGGTCGTCGTAGCCGTCCACCGATGCGACCAAGTAGCTGATGGCATGTCGTGACACAAGCCCAGCGGGGTGCAGTCGGAACTGCTTGAGTTCGCTTTTGCTGCGGCTCTGGTACGCCACTTCCAGTTTTCGGCGCTCCAGCAAGCCGGTTGAAACCTCGCTCCAGACTTGGGGAGTAATGCTGGCAGGCATCAAGGTTTTGCCGTTGGGTACCGTACGGACTCGCTTCGCCCAATCCGCTAGACCGTTGTTACCCAGATCGCCCAGAAAGTTTCGGGCGCGCCTGAACTGGGGGCCGAGTTGGTCCAGCACAGTTTGCGGGAGCAATGTGGTCAAATGCCGTTCGGAGAGATAGAGCGCCAACGCTGTCGGGGTGTCCATGTCTTCCAGCCTCAGCGGCGCGTCGCGGGTGAAACTCCAGCGGAAGGGAATTTCACTCTCGTCGCACTGCAGAGAGAAGGGAATGGACAACCGGTTCAGGTCTCGCTGAACAGAACGCAACGTCACTGCAAAGCCCTTGTCCCGGAGCTTTTCCAGCAGCGTTGGTGTGGCGATACGCTGCGGCTCGGTGGGGATCAAACGCAACAACGCGAACAGCCGGAGCAGCGTGTCCTTCGCTTGTGACATGGCAACTATCCTGTAGGCCGGAATCAACGAGTGGTCACCATTCTGGCGCCAAATTAACATTGATATTACGAAACTTGATGGCTCTGTGCCATCCCTGGTGTTGGCCCTGCCACTAAAGCTTCGGCAGGGCCTTCGCCTGGTCAACTGGGTGCGCGACGGTTATGGGCATCGCGTTTCAGATCGCTGTATTCGCGATAGAACGCGTAGCCTTTTTGCAGAACGACACATAGTCCGATCACTGCAAGCAGGTTTTTCATGAGTGGCTCCTTTATTTGCAGCCATTGTCTTCAATGGCGCGACAATATGTGTCGCGCCCTCTCTCGTCTTCGAGTGCGAGAAACTCTTCAAGGCGCGCCTTGAACACCTCTTTTTGAGTTGCCTCGCGGCATCCGAGCGACAGCGCTTGGCAGGTCGGACAGTGCGTGGGAGGCGGAACGGTTGGCCGTGAGTCACACCCAGGCAAAATGGTCGCTTTCCACGAACACTCAGGACAAACAAGGGTGAAAGGGCGCGATATGAGCATGATGACTTCCGGCAATCTTCGGTGCTGCAAGATTGCTTTGCGGGGGCGACAGGCCATGTCGCCGGTAATCCGAGCTCTTTAGAAGGGAAGTAGGTGGCGCAGAGTGCAATCAAAGGGAGGAGAATCAAAGGGGCCGGTTGTGACTTGGCCTAATGATTTTTGAGACCTTCTTAGGGCGCTGTGAATCACTGAATCGCCCCTAGTTTCCTAGACACTCTCCAAGCTCAGGAAATAGCGTTTCTCATATTCTATTGGAGACGGCTGCATAGCACTGCTGTGTCGGCGTTTAGCCGTATACACCGCCGCTTTCTAGCCAAACGTGTTTGATCAAGCCAAGCAGACGTTGGTCTTCTTTTGCTAGGGTAGATTGAGACTCGGCCAGCCAGGCGTAGTAGCCGCTGGGGTGCACCTTGAGGGTTTGGCAAACTCTAGTTGCGACTTGGCGGTGGATGCCGCGAAAGCACGCATCGTCACAACTATCACCATCCATCAAGGGCAACTGTTTCAGCATAAAACACCTTAACTCTAGGGGCGGGCACTACATCACCGGCCAAGCCTTCCACAATGGCCACCCGCCCCAGCCGCCAGTCGCTTCATCTACCACGAGGATTCACCGATTGTAGTTGCCATGGCATGATTCTAAGTTGCCAGTACCAAACTGAGCGGATGGCACGACTATTGGGGCGCACCTCGTATGCCCTTGTATCTCATAGCCTGGTAGTGCCCACGAGAAGGTGAAGATGGTTTCAGTCATGGATGTAGCAAAACCGCACTTGGGCATCTGGACCCAGCATTTTCTGTCTGATCGCAGTCTCCAGGCACCTGATGGCAGACCGCTGTACGCCTATCGCACCTCAGACCAAGAGTACGCAGCTCTCTCCGAGCTGCTAAAAAATTACGAGCGCAGTCCCCGTGGATTAGATAGCACCACGTTTACCATGGCATGGCTGCTCTACGCTGCCGAGTGGTGGAAACGCTCCTACGAGGGAGGCGTCTGGGCCTGGAATCCGTTATTCGCAAACCTGTCGCTGCCATTCCCTGGGTACGCAGCCTGCCAGCAATATGTAACCACCGGCAGAAAAGCGTGGTGCCTTTCGGCTGAGCTAGGGCGTGGTAAGCGTTATTTAGGCTTGGTTGCGATTCAGGGCGGCCTGCCGTTGCGGTTGATCGAGTCGTCCCAGGGCAACCTGGTTCGCTTGTTAAAGGCAGTTCTCCGTCAAACCATCACTTGTCGCCTTACCGACGAAGTTGTACGGGCGGAGATCCAGCACCATTGTGAGCTTCTTCCATCAAGCTATCGCCAGCCGACGATTTACCGTCTGCTAGCGGAAGTGGTTCAAGCAGTCCAAGGCTTGCACCACAGTTATTGTTTACATGAGGCTCAAAACCCGGTTGAGGTTCTCGATTCACGCTACCCGCAATGGATGGACCACTTTCCGCTTCGTCTCGATGACGACTCGGCCCGAAGCCTACTCACTGGGCTGATCGAGGCAGCAGTTGACGCAAGCCGGAGTGGATCTCGTATCCCTGTACAGATGCGGCGCTCCCTACGATTTGGAGCCGAGGGCCGTTGCCGCCTGGATGCTGCAATCGATATCGTGCCTCGAACCACGCCCCAGGCATTTGCTGATTTGTTCAATTGCTCGTCAACAGATCTGCTGCCGCCATCGTTTGAACTCACTGTTGAGGTTGGCGGCCGGGAGTTCCACCTCGCTGACGGTGTTTGCCGCGATGGTGCCGTAAGGCTTGTTGCCCGCCCGCTGCTCACTTCACTGGCCAACTCAACTGTTTCTGCTCGCCTCAGGCTGATTCGTCTGGGTAAGACCCTGTTTGACACCCCGCTGCCAGGCAGTGACACGCTTGAACCCGACATGCCATGGGTCTTCAAAGATGCAGCACCAAGCGCTCCGCTGGTGGCCATGGGAAGCTGTAGCACGCGTGACGCTAGCGTACTTTTATGTCTCCCAACGCGAGCTACGGTCTTCAACGAAGACTCAGACTTTGATGAATTGTCATCCCCGGTGCCAGAGCGCCACCTTTACCGAGTCCACTCAGGGGTTACGCGTGCATCACTTGCAGATGGCGTTTACCGCATCCGATGCGCCCAGGAGCGCGACGATGATGGGATGCTTTGTTGGAGTGGGCACCTCATAGCGGAACGATCCGAGCCGGTACCAACGTACAGAGGTATGCCGTCGCTACGCCGCGTAGCTTCAAGTGGGACAGGCCCTTCCATTGCACAAGGCGAGTTTTTGTGGAAGACGAGCGGTAACCCATCCGTCGTTTCATTTCGCTCACCTCCTGTGGGGATGGGGACCCTTCTATGGAAGTATGCCGACACGATACAGACTCGGCTGAAAGTGGTTTGCCTTCCCGCCGATGCTTCGGTCGAGGTAAGTGGGGATAGCGATAGCCAGGGTGGTGTTCTGTGGCTCCGATCTTGGCCAGCTCTGGGCGTGGGTTGTGAAAGTGATTCCTGCAATCTGGTAGCTGAGCAAGAAGGACGCGATTGGAAGCTCAATTTACGGGCACATGATCACTCCGTGCCAGCGGAAGTGACTCTCACCCTCGCCTGGCCGGGCAATCAAACGCAGCATCTGATAGTTCCCTTTCCAGCGACTGGAGCAGTCTTTCTTGATCCTGAAGGTCGACGGATGCAGCCTCATCAGCGGATTGATGTTAACGACCTACTTGGTAGCCGCCTTCGGCTACTACCCGGGAAGCATCGTCGACACTGGCATGTGTGCCTTTTTCTTCGAGATGGCGCGAAAGGCCGTCCGCTTCTGACTCGGACTTTAAAGTACGGTGCGTCCGAGGAAATCAGGCTTTTTGACTACATTCGGCCGATCCAGGAAATGCTCGCATGCACTGAGGCGCTCGATGCGACAGTGACCATTGAATGCCAGGAGCTCAATACATCGGTGGCCTCCATTCAAGTGGGGCGTTACACAGCGAAGCTTCAGCGCGATCTCGAAACGGGTGCGGTTTGCTTTCCACACGCCGAGCGGATACCGGAGGGCGGGATTGAAGCGCTTGGCATTTTTACAGTCCCCATCTCACATCCAGACGTCGCTCCTGAACGGCTCAAACAAGCTCGCTCGGAAGACTCGTACTTGAGCCGCTGGTGGTTTAATCCGGGCAGCCGTGAGCCGGGGCCATGGCTGATTTTCCCTGATAACAATTCTAGATCGGCGTTTCGCCCCTTCATTTGGGCTATTAGTCAGCCTTACGGCCAGCCCCAACCAAAGCTTTCAGGGCTTAGATTGGCATTGTCACTGGCAACAACCGAGGAGCGCTATGCCGCACTCTCGGCGGCGGCCGATCACCTAGTTGCCCACCCCGAAGACGACGATTGGTTCCTACTCGAGGCAATCGTTGAAAACCTGGGGCATCTGCCCCTGTCCGGATTGGACGTTTGGCGCGTCTTCTCTACGAAACCACGGGCTATGATCATGGCGTTGCTTCACTGCGAGGGCTTCGCCGGAAAACTCGCGGGGAGGGTCTCCGAGGAGCTTCCCTACGAATGGCTGCTGGGCTCCCCGGCCGATTGGGTCGCTTGCGTGCGTACACTTCAGTCATTCTGGCTTGCCGAAGGAAGAACCAAGGGAGTTGCACGTACCCTCTTGGAGTGCAGATCCTCGATGGAGATCGCACAGCCAGGGCTTCTGCTGGCAATTGATCTTGCACGCCATCTGGTGGTGGTTGCAGATGATCGGTCAGCTAAAACGCTGATCACTTCGCCTAAATCATTGCTGGTCCAGCAGCAACACATTCTCAACGAGCCTAAAGGCAGCTCATTCCATACGCTGCTCCGCCGTGATGATGACGAGTGGCCCAGTTTGCTTAAGCATGAAATCGCCGCTTTTCTAAATACATCTGCCGTTCGGGAATTTTTTGACCCCTTCACACTGGACCGCCGAGACTATAAGTGGTCAGTCATCGGCTTCCCTATTTGGCTTGGCTTTGAGGTTGCCCAAGATCGGTCATACCAATGGCTGGCCAACACGGAGCGCCTTCACGCCCTTCGCCTCTACCGTGACTTTGATCGCGAATGGTTCGACACCGCGTATCGTCTCGGCCAAATTCTGGCTTTCAGTACTGATAGCGCAGTGCTTAATTAATTGGAAGGAACCACATGACCTACTTCGAATCCCTGATTGGTGAACTGCGTAATCGCAGTGCCCGCGCCATTCAAAGCCTGCTGGCGCTAAAGCACCCAGCCCTTCGTGACCACCTCACCCAGCAGCTGATGGGAGAACCAGGGCAGAAAGGCGCGATCCTCGCCGACCCGGTGTTTGAGCCCACATTCAGTTGGCGAAAAAGCGAAGAGTCGCTCGGTACTCTAGAGGGCAGCCTGCTCCACCCAGGTCTCGTTCGCAACATGGTTACGCCGCTGAGTTCGACGAATGTAGACCCGTTCCCTCGTGATCGAAAGGTCTACAGCCACCAACTCGAAGCTTGGCAGATCCTCGGGGGCGAGAAACCAAAGTCGCTCGTTGTCACAAGCGGCACCGGGTCGGGCAAAACCGAATGTTTTATGGTACCCGTACTGGATAGCCTGGCCCGGGACGCGGCGCGCAACGGCACGCTACAGGGCGTCCAAGCGTTGATGATTTATCCCCTCAACGCCCTCATCAGCAGCCAGCAAAATCGGCTTGATGCATGGACCGACGGGTTTGATGGAAAGGTTCGTTACTGCCTGTATACCGGGGCATTGAATACAACGGTTAAGAAAGGTTCGTCGCAGACATCTCGAGGGCATGTTCCTGACCGCAAGAGTTTGCGAGAAAGTGCTCCGCCCTTGCTGGTCACCAACGCAACCATGCTCGAGTACATGTTGGTGCGCAAAGACGACGCTCCGATTCTGGAGCAGTCGGCCGGCAAACTTCGCTGGATCATCCTGGACGAGGCACACACGTACGTTGGTTCCCAAGCTGCGGAAATGGCGCTGCTGTTACGCCGAGTGATGTACGCGTTCAAGGTCGAGCCGAAAGATGTGCGCTTCGTTGCTACCTCGGCAACCTTTGGTAGCGACCAAAAGACAATCGACTCACTCAAATTGTTTCTCGCTCATATGGCGGGTGTCGACATCAGCCAAATCGAGGTTGTGCAAGGCCATCGCGAGGTTCCCATCCTGCCCCTTGCTTCCAGTGAGCAAGATCTGAGCTTCAATGACATTGCCGCGATTGACGCTGGCCAAGTTGCTAGTCCCAAGCGCTACGAAGCACTGGCTAACCACCCATTGGCACGTGCCCTTCGGTCCGCGTTCATCACCGAGTCCGGTACGCAAGTGAATAAGTTGAGCTCATTGAGCACGACATTCTCGGGGACGGTGCCGTCTGAAAGCCTTCTTGCCTGGCTTAGCGTATTGTCGGGCACCCAAATGCCAGACGGTATTGATGATCCTTTCTTCCTACCTCTTCGCCTTCATTTGTTCCACGATGTGCTGCAGGGACTGAAAGTCTGCGTTGATAGAGCATGCCCAGCTAAGGCGAACACTCCCTTGGCTGACCCTGAGTGGCCATATGGAATGGTGCACACCAGTGACCGCACAGAGTGCTCTTGCGGCGCGCCGGTGGTTAGCCTAGTGAGTTGCACTTCATGCAATGAGGCGTTTCTGCTAGGGCGACAGACAAAGAACGGGAACGTTTCAAGTGTGTCCCGCGATGCTGTCGACGAATTTGCTCTGGATCTTGATCGAGAAACGGACGACGAGGAAGAAGACCAAGTACCGATTCCCAGTGGCGGTGGCCAGCGCTGGCTCATCGTCAACCGGAAGGCGCAGCTCGACACGGAAGATCGATGGCTGGACAGAGAAGAGCACCGTCTCTGCGATCATCAGCCAGAAGGCGACGCAGCCCTTCTCGAAATTCTGGTGCTCGCCGGCTCAGATCAATGCCCGTGCTGCAAAGATGAAGCGCCCCAGAACGTCCTGTTTCGAAGCGCTGTCATCGGTACCCCCCTTCTACTCAGTACTGTGATACCCGCACTGCTCGAGTTCTGTCCCGCCGACAAAAACGGTGCGTTCACTAAGCCCTTCAGCGGGCGGAAAATGATTTCATTCACCGATAGTCGTCAAGGTACCGCACGTATCGCAGCCAAGCTGCAACAGGACTCCGAGCGGCTACGAGTAAGAAGTTTGATCTATCACCATTTGCTCAACGAGGATACGGGTGGCCAACTCCCGCCTGACGAGGAAGCTGAGTTGGCGGAATTGATTGCCGACGAGGAGAGAGACCTCTTAAGTGTTCGAGACAAACGACAGTTGCAAAAGCTGCGGGATATTAAAGCCAAGCTGCAGTCAGGCGCTGTGCTTTCCTGGGATCAGCTGTGCCGGATGCTCGCTATGTCCCAAGACGTTGGCGGAGGGATATTGACCTACTACACCAAGTTGGCTGACGAGTTATTTGCTGCCGATGTGGGTGCGACTGATTTGGCAGGCATCTTTCTGGCCAGGGAGTTCATGCGTCGACCCAAGGCGCGAAACAACCTTGAGTCGATGGGTTTGGTAGAAATTGTGTACCCACAACTGGGCGCGGTCACCGCTCCGACTGGCTGGCCGGGAACTGATACCGATTGGCGTGCATACCTTAAGGTGCTGCTGGACTTCTTCGTCCGGGAAAATACCTATGTCCGCATTCTTCCCGAATGGCAACGTTTCATCGGGACGCGCTTCATGGCCAAGTCTCTCCTTTCGCCCCAGACCGAAGCGTTGGATGCGGGCTCGAAGCGGCTGTATCGCATCTGGCCAAGCGTCAAAGTCGGACGCAAGCGTCAATCTCGCCCGATTAATCTGCTCTGCGACGCTTTCGGGCTCTCTCCCGATACCAGCGCGGATAAGTTGGATTACTTCCTTCAGGAGGCATGGAAAGCTCTCACGGACACCACGAAGCTGCTCACCGGCGAGGCGCGAGGTGTTCAACTTGATCTCAACAAGCTCCACTTCCGGCTCAGCAGTACAGTGTGGCAATGTCCTGTCACCCGCAAATTCCTGGACACGGTTTTCGCGAACCTCAGCCCGTATGGTGCGGCCGGCTCACAAAACTCTGCAGTGCCTCTGCCTCAGTTTCAAATTCCGAAGTATCCGCACTCTAACGCTGGAGCAAAGACCGATGTTGAGCGCATCGCCGAAGCACGGGAGTGGCTGGTCACTGACTCCACAGTGAAAGCATTGCTAGACGAAGGCCTATGGTCAGATCTCCATGACCGAATCATAGAGAGCGCACCCTATTTCCGTGCAGCAGAGCACTCCGCGCAGCAGAAAGACCTGACACTTCGGGACTACGAAAAACAGTTCAGCGAAGGTCAGATCAACTTACTTAGCTGCTCAACCACCATGGAAATGGGCATCGACATAAGTGGGATCTCTGCCGTCGCAAACAACAACGTGCCCCCCCAACCTGCTAACTATCTCCAGCGTGCGGGGCGGGCAGGCCGTCGTGGTGAAGGTCGTGCCATCGCGCTCACCGTATGCCGCCGCACTCCTCACGACCAGCATATATTTGCCAAACCTGATTGGCCGTTCGTGACGGATATGGTCGTTCCAAAGGTGTCCCTGCGCAGCCCCGATCTAATCACCCGTCACCTGAACGCATTCCTGTTGGCTTACTGGCTCAAGGAGGTGCTGGGTTACGAAGAGCTACGCAGTATGACTGTCGGCTCATTTTTCACCTGTAACGATCAAGAGTCAGGGCATAGCGCCTCGCTGGCCGAAAGGTTCAGCTACTGGTGCCGGCATGACGCGCCAACTCTAGAACCGGTATCTCGCCAGTTGAAAGCCCTCGTGGACAGTACGGTGCTTGCCCTGACTACGCCTGAGGTGCTTAGCCGCCGGACAGCAGATGGTATGGCCAATATCACTGAGTCATGGCTGAAAGAATATGAGTACGCTATGCAGGAGAAGGCGTACTTTGAGGGGGAAAATGAGGCGAAAAGTGCCGCCTTGCGTGCCCTGATGGCTCAGCTGGATTTGTTGACGGGCGCCTACCTGTTGAAAGAGCTCGCCACACGGCGATTCCTGCCAGGCTATGGTTTCCCCACGGATATCGTAACGTTCAACCCTATCTACAAGGCACCGAGAGCGAAGGGCAAAGGGGTAAGCCAGCGAGAGGATAAATGGGGTCAAAGCCGGGACCTTCCTTCACGGGATCGGATCACAGGATTGCGGGAGTATGCCCCCGGCGCCGAGATAGTGCTGGACGGACTGGTGTATCGCTCTCAGGGTTTAACCTTGAACTGGAAGCTGCCTGCTACCCAGGACGATGTAAAGGAGGCTCAGATGTTCAAATGGGCCTGGCGCTGCAACGCCTGTGGAGCAACCGGAAGCACGTTCATGCTTGAGCCGAGCAATTGTGAATGTTGCGGCAGCGACCTCAAAAAAAGCGAAGTTTGGCGATATCTCGTACCCAATGGCTTTGCCGTAGTATTCGGTGATCTGCCCCACACAGATGTTGACCATCCTACGTATGTCCCAATTCAGCCTGCCCGACTGAGCGTCAATGAGCCTTGGGTGCCTCTGGCAAACCCGGCAAACGGGTTTTTCCGCGCGAGCGATAAAGCCCACATGTTCCACCATACGGCCGGAGCATTTGATACTGGCTTCGCCTTGTGCCTCGAGTGTGGCCTAGCGGAGCCGATGCTCTCGACTCCCGATCCTGACGTGCCCGAGGGCGAGTCGACCTTGCCTGGAATTTTCCGCTCGGCCTCGAGGGCGCATCGGAGGCTCCGCGGAGGAAAGTATGACGATAAGCCCGAGCCATGCCCGGGGCACACTAACAGGTGGAAAATTCAGCCAAATGTCAGACTTGGCCATGACGGCGAGACAGACGCAATCGAATTGCTTTTGCGCAATCCTACGACCGGCGCATGGCTGAGGGACAAGGTAGCGGCCTTCACCATTTCAGTCGCCCTGCGCGAGGCAATTGCCAAAGCCACAGGAGTTCTCCCTGAAGAGCTCGGGTTCAGCACCCGCCAAGTGGAATGGGAGGGGCAAGCTGTGCAGCTCGTACAAGTCTTTGATCAGCGCAGCGGTGGGTATGCGACCCAGGCAGCCTTGGAAATCAATACATCCGAGATTTGGCACGACGTAGAGAAAACCCTAAATTGTCCGCATTGCCAAAGCGCATGTGAGAATTGCCTGGTTGGGTTTGATACTCGCTTTGATGCCGACAAACTTGACCGACTCAGGGCACTGGAATGGATAAACGCTGCGTGGCGCAATGGCCTCTCGCTTCCTGATGATGAAAAAGCCTTTGGGCCAGGCAGCGTCGCGGAGACCACAAGTCTGCTTGAAGCAGTTGCAATGCACCTCGCGAAGCACGGCTCAGGTACGGTCAATCTTTACTTGCAGGGTACTCCGGAGCAATGGGACTTGGCGCTGGCGTCTACCTTGCTCGACCGGGTAGCCTCCTGGTGCGCCGGCAAACTGTCAGTACGCCTCATTGCAACCGCGGGGACGTTAGAGCTGCTCGGTGAAGGCAATCGTTACCGCCTGGCCGCCCTTGTTGACAGCGGCGCGTCTTATGGTGAAGTCCCAAGGTCCTATATGATGAGTGGAAACACTCATTTCAGCTTGGTATCCCTTGAGCTACCAGACTCAATGGTTGCCTGGGCGAGTAAGGCTGAATCCCTAGGCATTCCAGTAGACTCGTGGGCTCGAAACGTCGATGGCTACCTGATCGTCCGAGGTAACCCAGATCACTCAGCAACTAAACCACACAACTTTGCGGCAACAGAAATTCGGCCTGTGTCCGGCGATGCTGAAGTCGACATCGCACCAACAGATCTGGACGGCAAGCTGATTGGGTTTGGCAAGCAATTCTGGTCGCTGCTCACTGACCGCTCACCGGCCCTGCGTGCGGCCTTCTCACAACAGGACGTACTGGAATGCATCGAATACTCCGATCGGTACATCCGCAACCCATTTACCGTGGCACTGTTCGTTGAGGTTGTCGATGCGCTGCGCCATGCTGTCACTGAGGCTACTTCAAGCCCGCGGGTAATTGTTAAAGGCCAGCAGTATCAGTCCACGTTCCTAGCACCCACACTTCTATGGCACGACTGGCCCAGCCATGAGCAGCGCGATGAAGCGATGCAGGCAGCGTTGGAGTACGTGGGTTTTTCCTCTGAGGTGCGAAGCGATCTGGCCATCGACCACGGGCGTATGTTGCGCTTAACATTTAATTCTGGCCGCCAAATTAGAGTCCGCCTCGATATGGGCTTCTCCTACTGGCGAATGGATCGGCAACAAGGCCAACGATATCGAAATGTTTTTGGATTCTCAGAGGAGACGGTAAGGCAGGGGGAAGCATTGAACCGACTAGACGCCAACGTTACGGTGACAGAGAGCTGGAACACCCAGGTGTTTGTCAGGGTGTGACATTGCGCGAGGGATTCCTTAAGCAGTAACTTTCGCGGCAGGTGTCCAGAATCTGGGCGCTTGCCTCAGACATCTCACGCTTTGAAGTCTGGCACAAATCATTATTAAGCAGCTTGTGCTGTTTAAATACATTCGAAGTTTGTCGACAAATGGATTTTTAGTTCAATGACGGTATATCACTCGCGTATTCAACACGGAGTCGGTCAAGGCTCCTTTCATTCTGCCTCTGTTTTTTTCAATTCTCCGACTGAAGGTTCGCGTTTCGACTACGTCTACGACTGCGGTGCTCTGAAGAGCGGGCGAAAAACAGTCGAGCTTGAGCACAACCTAAAACGCATCTGGGTAGATTTTCGGTCTGGAAGTGCAAAGCCCGTGATTGATCTTATGATCTTGTCCCATTTCGATTGGGACCATATGAACGGAGCCAGCGAACTCATAGATCAATTCGAAGTGGATAGAATCGTCTTACCGTACCTCGGGCCTGTAGAGTTGGCTGTTATTCTTGCCAGTCAAGCAGCGTCCATCGACGATCACACCGTTACCGATCTGCACAGCATCGCGGTAGGTGGGAACAGTCTCTGGGGCACTCCCATTACGATGGTAGAAAAAGGGTCGCGCCAAGAGCGCCCGGACATTCCTGAACGCCCCTTCAAACCTGAATTTCTCGAGCCGAACAGCCGCACTTCCGAAAATGCCCCTTCTGGGCGTGCAACCATTCGTGTTGAGGGCCCTGGCGGGACAATGGAGCGTGTGATCCCAGATGACAAGGACCTACTCGCAGGCAACACCGCCACATCTCACAGCCTTGACTGGAAGATTAGATTTTGGAATAGAGGTCTCAACGTCAAACTCGGAGACCTGATTCAAAGTGAACTCGCCCGCATCGGGTTTCCGGTAGCAGCATTGAATGACAAGGTAAGAGGTGCCAAGGACATCGTTGACTGGCTGAATGTGAAGCCGCGAAGGGGCCGTTCCAAGAAAGGGCATGGTGGAAGGAAATCCGCAGCGCCAAGCTCTAATCGAGACCTAGCAGTTTCGGCCTACAGAAGCGCTTTGGACAAATTCAGTCCAGGTTGGCTAAAGGAGGCTGAGGGAAAGCGCCTTAGTAACTTCCTGTCGCTTGGGATGTACTCAGGCCCAAACTTTGAGACTGACGACGAGAAAATCCGATACTACCGGTTACACGAACGTCCCTCTTATGAGAACTGGGACTGGTACTACGAAGATGACATAGCTCTGCCCGGCTGGATAGGTACTGGTGACGCTCCATTAGGTGAAGCATCGGTCTGGGACGACTTCGAACTGCATTTCAAACACGAGCTTCCACGAACCCAGACGGTTGTTGTCCCACATCATGGAGCAGCTCCTAGGAACGGCCCCCGATTCTACAATCCTAAGCTGAACCATCAGTCGGACCTGTACGCCGTAATCTCCCACGGAAAACTCAACCCGTATGGACATCCGCACCCGTCAGTGCTTTCTCAAATAAAAGGAGCAGGCGGGAAGCTAGTGGTTGTAACTGAAGAAACAAGACGCGGTTTTCAAGAGGAGTATCGTTTCTTCAAGTAGCAAGCTAATAGCTGTCGTTCGATGAAGCTCCGCCTGAGTTGTATACCACCGAAGTGAGAGAAAGGCAGGTCCAGTTGAAGTCGAGGGGCGAGCGCGAGGAGTCTTGAGGCATACGCGAGACGCCTACGCCTCGCTCGGCCGCGTTATCTGAAGAATAGGAGATCATCATGAAATATCATGGCGGCGGCAAATACTGAGTGCAACACCTGACCAACCCGACTAGCAGCAGTCAAGAAAATAGCTGACAGAGCGGTTTCCGCGGTGGGTGTTCACCCTTAAAAGCCCATCCCGAACTACTTGAGGGCGATTTTTCTGATCGACACTAGGATCGCTTTGCAGCAAGTGGTCGGTGCCGTGTGGGAGCAACAGGATGTCGCCAACGTTGAGCTCAATGAGGCTGGTGTCAGGCAAACGTAAGTGGCATCGGCCTGCAAGGACGATATGGTAGCGCGCAGTCCCAAGCTCATCCGGCTGATGGTCGATCGCCCAACGTCCGCGAAATGGCAACGCAGATCCATGCTGCCGCGCACGTCGGCAAGCGTGATGAGTTTGTCTAACGTCGTCATGGTCATCTCTTCAGAAGGCTATCCGGGCGCCAATTTAAATCAACCCAAGAGAAAGCGCAGTCGCAAGAGGCGATGATTTGAGACGATTGGCAAAAAGGCGGAGCGTATCCGGCAAAAGCACGAAACGGCATTTTCTTAGGATGGACTCATCTTGAAACCACAAGGGATCACCATGAGTCCCTATCAACTGCTGGTCACTGTAAGCCGCCTGGATAAGCTTGGAATCCATCTCGTACGCTTCGGCGTGGCCATTGTTTTCCTGTGGATTGGCGCATTGAAATTCGTGCCCTACGAAGCGGACAGCATCACTCCATTTGTAGCAAACAGCCCGTTCTTTTCGTTCCTATACGCACACCCAGAGGCTTATCGAGAACACTTCACCCACGAAGGCCAGCTCGATCTGGCACAGCGTGCTTGGCAAGTGGCAAACCACACCTATGCCTTCTCCAATGGACTGGGCATTGTTGAGATCAGCATAGGGCTGTTGGTACTGGCTTACCTCATCTCACCGAAGTTGGGTCTCGCGGCAGCTGTGCTCGCTTTCCTTACGCCAGTCGTGACACTTTCATTCCTCATTACAACACCTGAAGCCTGGGTGGCGAATCTCGGAGATGCTGAATTTGGCTTTCCATACCTTTCTGGAGCTGGGCGCTTGGTCTTGAAGGATGTACTGATGTTGGCAGGAAGCGTGTTAATGATTGCTGACTCTGCTAAGCAGATAGTGAACAGCACCAGCCTAGTCAATCCGAAGAATGAGAGAGTGAGCGGTTAGGTAGCCCCAACAGCGTAATTCTCAGAACCCCGCCCCCGAGCCAGAGCCGCGCGCGGTCGAAGACAAAGGGTATCAATGAGTCGATCGCAGTCAGTGGTAACCGCCTGGTTTCGACCCAAGCCGTGTGAAAACGCAGTAAACACATCGAATAAAGCGTTTGTAATGCTACATGGGCCGCGTCAACGGCCCATATAGCTGATTGCGGGTGACTAAGCGGCGGGGTTTATGTCCTGATCGCCTCAGGTAGCCCTGCGACGCAGAAGATAATCATCATTCGTTCAGGTTATAGGCAAGGACATCAGGCTTTCTCGGGTTTTAGCCTCGGCAGGTTTGGCCTGGAACGAAGGTGAATCTCGCGTGTTAGAAGCTTTTGGGCGGGTCGTCGGAAATAACCGGAAACCTGAAGCCTCGCTGTTTTACCTTCGAGTTCGATAGGCTGATCGTTTGGTAGCTATCCTGGTCAAGGCATTTTTCAGGCAGGGATAATAGTTCGGGGTATGCCTTGATCCGGCCTTCAATTTCATCAGCGATGCGCAGATAGCACTCGGTATAGCTGTCCGCGATCACATGAATTACTTCCACGTTGAGTGATTTCATGAGTGAGGTAACAGCCGTATCTTCGCTGGGGGTTAGCCCTGCTTGGTAATAGAAAACCCTGCCTGTCTGGTTGGTACGTCTGCGCTTGTGGAGCAGCAACCACCAAAGATCAATCTCAGCGAAATCCATGCCTAACCCAACGATATGCAGGTGGTCCCTGAGGAAATGGTCAACCCATGAGTAAATACTTCGATTGCGCTCGAACTCAATAACGCCATTTTTGACCGCGGATGAGAGCCGATAGTCAAGCGCCTTGATCTTCACGCCTTCAGTTACGTAATTGCGGATTTTCTGCAGGCTACCTGCGTACTGGTCATACCCCAACACCATGGAACTGGGTCTAGCTGAGTCACCATGAACATGCCAGACGTCCTTGGTGCCTGCCTGATAGCGGCGGAATAGGCTGTAACGGGATTCTGGATAAAGGAAGGCCGGGTTGTAGAGCGGCCCTGCGAAGGTCTCCTCGATCGTAAAGTCGTAATTGGTGGTGAGGATGACCTTGAATGGGTCACAGATCCGTTGATGCGCCTCACTGGGTTTGATTTGCTCAAGCAGCTTAGCGAAGGCCACTTTGACCGCGTGTTCAGTATGTCGGAAGACACCCGTCGATCGAGCACAGAGCTCTTCGATGAACATCGAAAGAGGCTTGGACCCTAGGTGGTGGATTAACTCGTCCGCCTCAAATTGGGCGGCAAGCTCGCGTAGGAGCTGCGTCCAATCCTTCTGGAGTGCAGCCCGGTTGACGCCATTCCCTAGCAGCAGGCTATGCATGGAGTACTCGCTCTTGGTGATTTAGGGACAGTCTGAAAAAGACTTTCTGATTTTGGCAAAATAGCCGAACGCCACCCACCGAGTTTTCTGATGAAGCAGATGACCTTCGCCGATGCCGAGTACGCCGGCAAGCGCAAGCAGACCCGCAAAGA